>CAMLNT010000190.1 GCA_946481425.1 uncultured Brevundimonas sp. | reverse complement strand
GGCCTGCCGATCGTGGTGCTGGAGTTCGGTGGCGATCCGGCCATCGTCTGCGCCATCGGGATGCTGGCTGGCTTCTGCGGGACGTTGACGACGCCAATGGCGGCCAACTTCAATGTGGTGCCGGCGATCCTGCTGGACCTGCCGGACCGGGAGAAGCCGTTCAACGGCGTCATCCGGGCGCAGATCCCGACGGCGGCCATGGTGCTGATCGCCAATATCGCCCTGATGTACTTCCTGGCCTTCCGATGACCGTTCTCGACCTCTCGCTCGCCTCGACCTTCGCCTCGACCGCCCTGGGCCATGTGGGGCGCGAGTGGCCCTACAAGATGGATCACGTCATCACGGGGCCGCACGAGGTGTGGGCGCCGCGAGAGGCGCATCCGATCTTCTTTGGCAGTTTCGACTGGCATTCGTGCGTGCACGGTTGGTGGACGCTGGCGACCCTTGCGCGCCTGTTTCCCGCGATGTCGGAGACCCAGCGGATTCTGACCGCGGCGGAGGTGACGTTCACGGCGGCCAATGTCGAGGGCGAGCGATCCTATCTGGACCGACCGATGTCGCGGGGGTTCGAGCGGCCGTACGGCTGGGCGTGGCTGCTGATGCTGCAGGCCGAGCTGAACCGGCATGTGACGCCGGAGGGTCGGCGCTGGGCGCGGGCGCTGGAGCCGCTGAGCCAGGCGTTCGCGGACCGGTTTCTCAGCTTCCTGCCGATCTCGGCCTATCCCGTCAGGACCGGGACGCATTTCTCGACGGCCTTCGCCCTGAGGCTGGCGCTCGACTACGCCGAGAGCGCGGGGGATCAGGCGCTGGACCGGATGGTTCGGGACAAGGCGGTGGTCTGGTACGGCGCCGACCGCGACTGTCAGGCCTGGGAGCCGGACCAGGACGCTTTTCTGTCGCCGGCACTTATGGAGGCGGAGCTGATGCGGCGGGTGCTGGGGGATGATTTCCCAGCCTGGTTCGACCGGTTCCTGCCGAAGGCGGGCAAGGGGGCGCCGGAGGTGCTGTTCTCGCCGGTGATGCCGACAGACCGGACCGACGGCAAGATCGCGCATCTCGACGGGCTGAACCTGTCACGCGCCTGGTGCTGGCGCGGGATCGCGAGGGCCTTGCCGGAGCGGCACAGGGCGCGGGGCGTCGCGCTGGAGGCCGCCGATCGGCATCTGGCGGCGAGCCTGCCCCATGTAACCGGCGACTATATGGGCGAGCACTGGCTGGCGAGCTTCGCGCTGCTGGCGTTGATGGCCTAAGGCTCCCGGAACGACCGCCAGAGCGACTGGGTCAGGGGCTCGAGGAAGTATTCGAGCGCGGTGCGCTTGCGCAGCGGCACGACGACCTCGACCGGCAGGCCGGGGCGCAGGCCGGTGTCCTCGCCGCGCACGGCCTGGATGCGGCGGAGCTCTTCGGGGGGGACCTCGACCGTGATGCGGAAAAAGCTGCGGCCGGTCTGTTCCTCGGTGAAGCTGTCGGCCGAGATGGCGGTCAGGCGGCCGTGAAGGATCGGCAGGTCGCGTTCGCGGAAGGCGGTAAAACGGACCTCGGTCTCCTGGCCGACACGCAGGTCGTCGGCGTCGGTGGGCGAAACCTCGGCCGAGATGATCAGCGCGGCTTCCTCGGGAACGACCTCCATCAGCATCTGGCCGGGGGTCACCACGCCCCCGACGGTGAAGATCGACAGGCCAACGACCTGGCCTGTGGCGGGGGCCCGGACCTGGGCGCGAGCCAGTTGTTCGCGGGCGGCCATCAGGCGGGGATTGAGTTCGTCGAGCTGGACCTGGACCTGACGCAGGAGGTCGGCGACCTCCTCGTCGGTCTCGGAGCCCACGCCGAGCATCTGCATGCGGGTCTCGCCGATGGCCTCGTTGGCGCGGGCGACCTGGGCGCGCAGGGCGCCCTCCTCGCCGTCCAGGGCCGCGGCGTTGCGTTCCAGGGCGCGAACGCGGTTGACGGGGGCGAAGCCGCGGTCGGCCAGGCTGCGCATGCCGTCGAGCTCCTCGCCGATCAGGCGGCGTTGCTCGCGGTTGGAGGCGATCTGGCGCTCGAGGCCGATGATCTGCTGGTTGAGCTGTTCGACGCGCTGGCCAAGCACGCCGAGCTGGTTGCCGCGTGAGCCGCCCCGCGCGGCGAACTGCTGACGCTGGAGGGCCAAGGCCTCATTGGCCAGGGCGACATCGTCGCCGGTCAGGGACTGGAACTCGGGTGGCGTCGGGACGGAGGACAGGCCGTCGCGCTCGGCCACGAGGCGGGAGCGCTGGGCCAGCAGGGCCAGCACCTGACCGGTCAGGCCGCGCTCGGTGGCGCGGAGCTCGCCGGCGGAGATTTCGACCAGGACGGCGCCGCGCTGGACGGTGTCGCCCTCCCGGACGTGGAGCGCGGAGACCACGCCGCCGTCGCGGTGCTGGACGGCCTGTCGGTTGCCGGAGACAACGATCTTGCCGACGGCGTAGGCGCCGGCGTCGAGCGGGGCGAAGGCGGCCCAGCCGAGGAAGATGACGAAGAAGGCCGCAGCGATGATGCCGCCGATGCGCAACTCACGGGAAAGGGAGTCCTGTGGCCGCTGGGGCGGCGGCGTCGCGGCTCCGGCCGTGGCCTCGGGCGCAGCCGTGGCCCCGGCCTCTGGCTGGGCCTGGGGCTGTTCCGGACCCGTGGGCTCGGGCGGGGGGATGGCTGCGGGTTCGGCGCTCATCTCAGTTCACGCTCGATACAACGCGCGGAGCGGGCTGTCGGCCCGCCTGCAGGCGCGCGGCGATTTCCTCGCGCGGTCCCAGACCCTCGACCGCGCCGTCACGGAGCACCAGCAGCTTGTCGACGTTCTGCAGCACGCCGGTGCGGTGAGCGATCAGGACGACGGTCGCGCCCCGGGCCTTGAGCGCCTTGAGCGCATTGGCCAGCGCCACCTCGCCGTCGGCGTCCAGATGCGAGTTCGGCTCGTCGAGGATGACCAGACACGGGTCGCCATACAGGGCGCGGGCCAGGGCCACGCGCTGGGACTGACCGGCCGACAGGCCGCGGCCGCCCGGACCCAGCACGGTGTCGTAGCCCTGCGGCAGCTTGAGGATCAGGTCATGGCAGCCCGCAGTCTGGGCGGCCTTGACCGCACGGCCGTCGATGTCGGCCGGCGGAGTCTCCAGCGAGCCCTCGAAGCGGGAGATGTTTTCCTTGATGGTGCCGGCGAACAGGATGGAATCCTGCGGCAGATAGCCGACATGGCGCGCAAGGCGCTCGGGGTCCCAGGTGGCGTAGTCGGCCTGGTCGAGGCGGACCTTGCCGGCATCGGGCTCCATGGCCCCTGCCATCAGGCGGGCCAGGGTGGTCTTGCCGGCGCCCGAGGGGCCGATGACGCCGAGGCTTTCGCCCGGCTGGAGTGTGAAAGTGACGTGGCGCAGGAGCGGCGTTTCGCGGCCGAGGGCGCGGACGCCGACACCGTCGAGCGACAGCAGCCCGGTGGGCGTCGGCAACAGGGTGCGAGCGCGGTCCTGATCAGCCGTCGAGGCGAACAGGTCGATCAGATTGTGCCAGGAGGTCCGAGCCTGGACGATGCCGTTCCAGGCCCCGACAACCAGTTCGATCGGCTGGACAGCGCGGCTGAGCAGGACGGAGGCGGCGATGATGGCGCCGGCCGAAATCTGTCCTTCCACGGCGAGCCAGGCGCCAGCGCCGAGCGCCAGCGACTGGAGGATCAGGCGCAGGAACTTGATGGTGCCGGAGTAGGCCCCGCCGACGAACTGGGCGTCGGACTGGGCGGCGACCGCCTCGCCGCGCTCGCGGAGCTGGCGGGTGATCAGAGCCTGGCGCATGCCCAGCGCGCGCACGACCTCGGACTGGGAGACGACGGTTTCTTGGGCCGCATAGGCCTTGGCGGACGCCTTGGACGACGCTTCGACGCGCGGCTTGGCGGACCGCTCGTTGAGCAGGGCCAGGATGAACAGCATCACCCCGCCGAGCAGGGTCAGCAGGCCGAGCGTCCAGTGCAGCATGAAGCAGAACAGCAGGTAGACCGGCGTCCACGGGATGTCGCAGAGGGCCAGGGCCCCCTGGCCGCTGACGCCCGAGCGGAAGGTGTCGAAGTCCCGCATGGCCTGGGTGACCTTGGCGCCGGACTCCTTGGAGCCGATGACGCGGTTCAGCACCGTGCCCGCCAAGAGCCTGTCGAGGCGCAGGCCCGCCCGGATCAGGATGCGCGAGCGGATGTGGTCGAGCGCGGCGAGGGTCGCGAGCGCGAAGGTCACGACCACCGTCACGAACAGCAGGGTCAGGATGCCGCCCGTCGGCACGACGCGGTCATAGACCTGCATCATGTAGAGGGTCGGCGCG
>CAMLNT010000189.1 GCA_946481425.1 uncultured Brevundimonas sp. | reverse complement strand
AAACGCGAGGGCGGCGGGCCGCCCCTGAACATTCTCTCTGACGGGACGGTCTTCTGATGACGACGAAAAGCCACGGGGTGACGGTGGTCGACCATCCGCTGGTCCAGCACAAGCTGAGCCTGATGCGGAACAAGGACACTTCGACCGCCCAGTTCCGCCGCCTGCTGCGCGAGATCTCGACCCTGCTCTGCTACGAGGTGACGCGCGACCTGTCGCTGGAAACGGTGCGGATCGAGACGCCGGTTGAGGCGACCGACGCGGTGCGGTTGGCGGGCAAGAAGCTGGTGCTGGCGCCGATCCTCAGGGCTGGCGTCGGCCTGCTGGACGGGATGCTGGACCTCATCCCGGCGGCGCGCGTGGCGCACATCGGCCTGTACCGCGACCCCGAAACGCTCGTGGCCGTGGAGTACTATTTCAAGGCGCCGGAAGACATCGCCGACCGCCTGGTCATCGTGATCGACCCGATGCTGGCCACGGCCAACACCGCGGTTGCGGCGCTGGAACGGCTCAAGGAGCGGGGCGTCACCGACCTGCGCTTCGTCTGCCTGGTCGCCTCCCCGGAGGGCATCGAGCGGCTGAAGGCCTATCATCCGGACGTGCCGGTGTGGGCGGCGGCGATCGACAAGGGCCTGAACGACCACGGCTATATCGTGCCGGGCCTGGGCGACGCCGGCGACCGTCTTTTCGGAACGCGATAGTCAGGCGAGCCTTGACGAAGACCCCGCGCCCAGGTTGATCTGGGCGGGGTTGAGGGGGAGTTCCATGGTGTCCAGGTTTGAAGACGCGCGCCTGTCGCGGCGCGGACTGCTGGCGTGCGCCGGCATGGCGGGGCTGGCGGCCGCGGCCGGACCGGCTATGGCCCGCCAGGCGACGCCCCACGCCCTGGAAGACTTCTTCCAGCCCGACCGGACCATCGGCGCGGCGATCTCTCCCAACGGCGAAAAGCTGGCGGTCCTGAAGCAGTCCGGAACCGGGGACGACCGCGTGATCGAGGTCGAGGTCTATGCCGTCACAGACTTCACCCAGGCCCTGAGCCGCAGCCGGCTGGGCGACTTCGACGCCGACCGGCTTGTCTGGGGCAACGACGAGCGCCTGCTGATCAGTCTGATCCAGATCGATTCCCGCGACGCGCGGGTGCGCAGCGAGGGATCGGTCATCACCGACGAGCGCATCACCCATGCGAGCCGGCGAATGGTGTCGCTCGACACGGTGAACGGCGGAGCGGTCGTCCTGTTCGAGAACCAGCGCAGTTCGATGGCCTTCTCGAGGGACCTCGGCAGGGTCGTGGACCTGCTGCCGAACGACCCCGATCACGTGCTGATGATGGCGCGCTATGGCTCGGTCGGGACGATCGGCCTGTTCCGCGTCAACATCGTCACCGGCGCGGCCGACCGGATCGAGCAGGGAACGGACGCCACCATCGGCTGGCGCACCCAGTTCGGAGAGCCGGTGATCCGCGTCGATATCAGCCCGCGCGGGACCTATGAGACGATCTACGCCCGCACGCCGGGCTCCAGCGAGTGGCGCCAGATCACGCGCCGCCGGACCGAGACGCCCGAGTTCACCGTCATCGCGCCGACCGACCGCCTGAACGTCTTCATCGTCGCGGCCCGCCGGGACGGCGAGGACGTCATCTCGATGCGTGAGCTCGACCTGGTGACCAATACCTACGGCCCACCCCTGACCAACCGGACGGACCGCGACGTCTCGTTCGGCATCATCGACGGCGCGGGCGAGTATCTGGGCGCCGGCTACTACGGCGACCGGCTCGAGTATGCCCTGAACGTCCCGGCCCTGAACTCGCACCACCGGGCCCTGAACGGCTTCTTCGGCGGCGCCTCGAACGTTCACTTCGAGGACGTCAGCCGCGATCGCAATCGCGTCCTGACCTATGTCGAGGGCCCCCAGGACCCCGGCTCTTGGCACTTCTACGATATCGCCGCGCGCAACGTCGAAGCCCTGGGCTTCCGCACCGGCCTTGACGCGGCCCGCCTGTCTCCGACCGAAGCGATCGATGTCCCGACGCGCGACGGCCAGACCATCCGCGGCTATCTGACCGGACCGCTTCACGGCGGCCCGGGTCCGCTGGTCGTCCTGGTCCACGGCGGACCGGACACCCGCGACACCCAGAGCTGGGACAAGCAGGTGCAGATCCTGGCCGCCCAGGGCTGGTGGGTGCTGCAGCCCAACTTCCGGGGCTCCGGTGGTTACGGCGAGGCCTTCTCGCGCGCCGGCTGGCGCCAGTGGGCCGGGCGGATGCAGCACGATGTGGAGGACGCCGTCGCCCACGCCGTCGCCTACAAGTCGCTGGACGCCAGCCGGGTCGCCATCATGGGCGGGTCCTATGGCGGTTACGCGGCCCTGATGGGATCGATCATGCGGCCGGACCTCTACAAGGCCGCCATCGGCTATGCGGGGGTCTACGATCTCGTGCAGATGATGGAGTACCAGCGCAGCACCGACGCGACGCCGGACGACTTCGTCTACGGCTTCTGGCGCGACCGGATCGGCGATCCCGCGACCGACCTGGGGGCCGTCCAGACCGCTTCGCCGCGCCTGCGGGCGTCAGAGGTGCGCTGTCCGGTACTGCTGGTCCACGGCGACCTGGACGGGGTGGTGCCGCCGTCCCAGACCGAAGGCATGCGGCGGGCCCTGCGCGACGCGGGCAAGTCGGTGGACTTCATCGAGGTGCGCAACGCGGGTCACGGAGACTGGGCGCGCGAGGTCGATCAGGAAATCTGGCGGCGATACATCGACTTCCTGCGCCGGGCCTTCGCCTAGTCGCCGCAGACGATGCAGGTCGGGTCGCGGGCCACGTCGGTGGTCCGCACCGATCCGGCCAGGCCGTCGTAGATCATCAGGCGGCCTTCCAGAGGCTGGCCCCGTTCGACGATCAGCTTGATCGCCTCGAGCGCGGCCATGGAGCCGATGACGCCCGCCAGCGCCCCGACGACGCCGACCCTCTGGCAGGTCTCAGCCTCGGGCGGGACCTCGGGCACCAGGCAGCGGTAGCAGGGCTTGCCGGTGAAAACCCCGACCTGCCCCGACCAGCGGCCGAGCGCGCCTGACACCAGCGGCGCTTCCATCTGCACACAGATGTCCGAGACGAGCAGGCGGGTGGCGAAGTCGTCTGTGCCGTCGATGACGACGTCATTGGCTGCGATCAGCTCAGGCGCATTCTCCGCGTCGAGAGCGGCGAAGACCTGGAACACCTGAACGGCCGGATTGATGGCGAGCAGGGCGGCGGCGGTCGCCTCGGTCTTCTCGTGGCCGATCTCTTCGGTCGCGAACTGGATCTGGCGATGCAGGTTGGACAGGGCGACGCGGTCAGGATCAATGAGCGTAATGCGGCCCACGCCGGCCGCCGCCAGATACATGGCCGCGGGCCCACCGACGCCACCACAGCCGACCACCAGCACACGGGCGCTTTGAAGCTTCTGCTGGCCCGGGCCGCCGATTTCCGACAGCACGAGCTGGCGGGCGTAGCGTCGGACCTCGTCGTCGGAGAATGCCATGACCGTCAGATAGTACGGCGGACGTGCGATTGCAGCCGGGTCAGCCGCGCATCCGCATGTCGTCGGCGGCCGTTCGCAGGAAGGCCAGCGCCGTCTCGCACTCGAAGCTGCGGATCGGACGGTCGCCGAGAACCCGCGTCAGGATCGGCGACATGACGATGCGCGCCATGGTCCAGTCGGCGAAGAAGCGCGCCTTGACCGGCATGTCGCACAGGACCCGGATGTCGTCGTGGCGGCGGTCGATCTCAAGGATCGCCATCAAGCCGTGGATGGCGTCGGGCGGGCCTTCCAGCACCTGGCAGAAGGCGCCGTCGTGGGCGAGCAGCAGGCCGGTCAGGCCGTGCTTTCTGTTATTCTTGTCCGCGGCGTGAAGGATGGCCGACAGGGCGATGGCGTCCGCATCGGAGCCGCCGACGGCGCGGCTGACATAGATGAGGCGGTAAAGGTCTGACACTCGGCGGATTCTCGGGGTGACTTGCGAAAGCGACCCGGCGCCGCCAACTGTTGCCCATGAGCACTAGCACGTTTCCCGACTGGCACGGCACAACAATCCTCGCGGTGCGGAAGGACGGTAGAACCGTCATCGCAGGCGATGGACAGGTCTCGATGGGACCCACCATCGTCAAGGGCGCGGCGAGGAAGGTGCGGACCCTGGCGGGTGGCAAGGTGCTGGCGGGCTTCGCGGGCGCGACGGCTGACGCCTTCACCCTGATCGAGCGGCTGGAAGGCAAGCTGGAGCAGTATCCGGACCAGCTGGCGCGGGCCTGCGTCGACCTGGCCAAGGACTGGCGCACCGACCGCTACCTGCGCCGGCTGGAGGCCA
>CAMLNT010000188.1 GCA_946481425.1 uncultured Brevundimonas sp. | reverse complement strand
TCTGGATGTGCTCGGCGGCGTCGTCCGGGATCTCGATGTCGAACTCTTCCTCGAAGGCCATGACCAGCTCGACGTTGTCGAGGGAGTCGGCGCCGAGATCGTCGATGAAGGAAGCCTTCTCGGTGACCTTGTCCGGGTCGGCGTCGAGGTGCTCGATGACGATCTTGCGGACGCGCTCGAGAATGTCGGACATGGGTGTCTCTCTGTCTGGTGCCGCCTAAGCGGTGTTGTCTTCGTTACCTGCCGTAGTGCTACGGCGCCGCTTGCGCAAGTCATAACGGATGACACGAAAGGCGGTTGCGCGCCTTTAGCACAGTCCTTCCGCGAGGGAAGGCCTAGATCATCGCCATGCCGCCATTCACGTGCAGGGTCTGGCCCGTGACGTAGCCAGCTTCGTCCGAAGCCAGGAAGCAGGCCGCCGCCGCGATCTCGTCTCCGGTGCCGAGGCGCCCGGCGGGGATCGACCTGAGGATGCCCTCCTTCTGCTGGTCGGTCAGAACGTCGGTCATCGGCGAGGCGATGAAGCCGGGCGCGATGCAGTTCACGGTGATCCCGCGCGAGGCCACTTCCTGGGCGAGCGACTTTGAGAACCCGATCATACCCGCCTTGGACGCCGCATAGTTGGTCTGGCCTGGGTTGCCGGTTACTCCCACGACCGAGGTCACCCCGATGATGCGGCCCGCGCGCCGCTTCATCATCCCGCGCATGGCCGCGCGGCTGAGGCGAAAGTAGCTTTCCAGGTTGATCTTGATGACGTCGGCGAAGTCTTCGTCCTTCATCCGCATCAGCAGGCCATCCTTGGTGATGCCGGCATTGGCGACCAGGATGTCGAGGCCCGCGCCTGCTGCTTCCTCGGCGCGACCGACCAGGCCGTCGACTGATTCGGCGTCCGACAGGTTCGCCGCCGCCACGAAGACGCGACCGCCAAGTTCGGCGGCCAGATCCTGCAACACCGCTTCGCGCGTGCCAGACAGAACGACCGCGGCGCCCTGTGCATGGAGAGCCCGGGCGACAGCGCCGCCGATTCCGCCCGTTGCGCCGGTGACCAGCGCCGTCTTGCCTTCGAGATTGAACATGTCAGGCTCCTTCAGAGGGATTTCGCAAAGGCTTCGAGGTCCTCGGGACCGTTCACGGCCACGGCCTCCGCATCGGGCGCAATCCGCTTGGCCATCCCGGTCAGAACCTTGCCGGAGCCGAGCTCGACGAAGCGGGTTACCCTGCCCTCGCCAGACATCCACTCCATGCTCTCGCGCCAGCGCACGCGGCCCGTCACCTGCTCGACGAGCAGGCGGCGGATCGCTTCCGGATCGCTCTCGGGATGTGCTGTGACGTTGTCGACAATTGGAATGACCGGTGCGGCGATGGCGGCATCAGCCAGGGCCGCGGCCATCTCTTCGGCGGCCGGCTGCATGAGCGGGCTGTGGAACGGCGCCGAAACATTCAGCGGGATTGCGCGCGCGCCGAGATCCTTGGCCTTCTCGATCGCGAGATCGACGGCTCCCTTGTCGCCCGAGATGACGATGTTGCCGGCATTATTGTCATTGGCGACGACGCAGACCCCAACGCTCGAGCCCGCCTTGGCCGCTTCTTCAGCCAAGGCGAGGTCCGACTTCGGGCCGATCAGCGACGCCATCGCACCGGCTCCGACGGGAACCGCGCGCTGCATCGCCTGACCGCGCAGCTTCAGGAGCCGCGCCGTGTCGATCAGGGACAGCGACCCGGCCGCGCACAGGGCTGAGTACTGACCCAAGGAGTGACCGGCGGCCCAGGTCCCGCGCCCCAGCGAAACTCCGAATTCCTTCTCGAGCACCCGAGCAACCGCCACCGAAACGGCCATCAGGGCAGGCTGGGCGTTTTCGGTCAGGGTCAGCTGATCCTCGGGGCCGTCGCGCATCAAGGCCGAGAGGTGCTGGCCCAGCGCCTCGTCCACCTCGGCGAAGACATCGCGTGCGCTCGCAAAGGCCTCGGCCAATGGCTGGCCCATGCCGACAGCCTGACTGCCCTGGCCGGGGAAAAGGAAGGCGATGCTCATGAAGGCCTCGTGCTGCCGCTGAATCGGGCGGCAGGCTTAGGCCGTCATGTCCGGAGCGGCAAGGCGCGGATCAGTATTCACCCGCCCCTTCGGCGGCAGCGGCGGCTGCTGCGGCCGCTTCTGCCGCGGCGGCAGAATCCATCGCGTCCCCGTAGGCAATCATGTCGTCGAGGGTCATGCCGCGCGCACTCGGGGACGAGCGCTCCATCTGGCGGGTCGGCGCCGTGTCGAACCCGTAGTCGTAGCCTTCTCCTGCGCCGACGCCATACATCGCCGCGCCGAGCGACGGATCCATGCCCATGGCCTCAAACATCTCGGGCATGCGCTGGAACATCAGGCCGGTCATGCGGTTCTCAAGTGCTGCCTGGCGACTGAGGATCGAGCGGCCGATATCGGTTTCGTAGAAGGCGACCATCGCCTCAAGCTCGCCCTCCGGATAGGTCTCGGCGATCGCTTGCACGAGGATGTCCTCGATGAAGACGATCATCGGCTCCATGCCCTCCATCGAGCTCTCTGGTACGAAGGCTGGCATCTCGGTGGCCAAGTCACCCTTCACGGGCACGCCCAGCGCCTCCATGCCGACGATCATGTCGTCCTGCAGCCCGGTGGCGCCTTGCATCTGGGCCAGCATCATGCCGCGCAAGTCAGACAGTTCGACGTAGCGTTGCGCCAGTTCGCGTGCCCGCGGCGACGGCTCGGGGGTGTCCTGGGCGCTCGCGACATTGGCGGAAAACAAGGCCAGACCGGCCGCAACAACTGCAATCAGACGCATGACGCCCTCCCCTTGCAGGCACACTGATCTCACCCCGCGCCGGACGCAAGCGCCGACCCACAACGAGTCGAGGGCCCAAGGCGAGCATGCGCCTTGCCAGTCAAGGCCTTTTCCCCTATAGCGCCCGCCTTTCCAGGACGCCGGTCCCGGAGCGGAGTTTCAAAGGGTGTGGGAAATCGTCCCTCGCCGCCGCCTCGGGAGCCATCGTTGGGACCGCGGTCTTCCGCCGCCCCTGACGCCGTCGTCCGCATCGGAGGCAACTGCCCATGGCTCTTTACGAGCACGTGGTCATTTCGCGCCAGGATATCTCGGCGCAGCAGGCTGAAGCCCTGAATGACCAACTCAAGGCCCTGATCGAAGAACGCGGCGGCACCGTCGCCAAGATCGAGTACTGGGGTCTTCGCAACCTGACCTACCGCGTGAAGAAGAACCGCAAGGGTCATTACTCTCTCCTGGCCATCGACGCCCCGGCGGATGCGGTGAAGGAAATGGAGCGCCAGCTGTCCATCAACGAGGACGTCCTGCGCTACATGACCATCCGCGTGGAAGAGCTCGACCTCGAACTCTCCCCGATCCTGGCCCGTCGCGAGCGCGAGCGTGAGCGCGAGCGTGAACGCGGTCCCCGCACCGGCTACGACGATCTGGTCTGAGGCATACACAGATGACTGATGTGACCCCCACCCCGGGCGCGCCCGTCGGAAACGCTCCGGCCCGCCGTCCCTTCCACCGCCGCCGCAAGGTCTGCCCGTTCTCCGGCGCCGAAGCTCCGAAGATCGACTACAAGGACGTCAAGCTCCTGCAGCGCTACATCTCCGAGCGCGGCAAGATCGTTCCGTCGCGGATCACGGCTGTCAGCCAGAAGAAGCAACGCGAACTGGCTCAGGCCATCAAGCGCGCCCGCTTCCTGGCCCTCCTGCCCTATGTGGTGAAGTAAGATGAAGGTCGTTCTGCTCGAACGCGTCGAGAACCTCGGCGCCATCGGCGACGTCGTCACTGTCAAGGACGGCTTCGCCCGCAACTTCCTCCTGCCGCGCGAAAAGGCCCTGCGTGCGACCGCCTCCAACCTGAAGGTGTTCGAAGCCCAGCGCGCCCAGATCGAGGCCCGTAACGAAAAGACCCGCGCCGAGGCGGCCAGCTCCGGCGACAAGCTGGACGGCCAGTCCTACATCCTGATCCGTCAGGCCGGTGAGTCGGGTCAGCTGTACGGCTCGGTCACCGCCCGCGACGTCGCCGATGCCATCCAGGCCGAAGGCGGCAAGGTCGAGCGCTCGCAGGTCGTGCTCAACAACCCGATCAAGACCCTGGGCGTCCACGAAGTGCAGGTCCGCCTGCACGCCGAGGTCTCCATCACGGTCAAGATCAATGTGGCCCGTTCGGCTGATGAAGCCGAGCGCCAGGCGCGTGGCGAAGACGTCATCGCCAGCCAGTTCGCCGAAGAGCGTGAGCTCGCCGCCGAACAGCAAGCCGACCTCATCGAAGGCGGCGCCGGCCAGCAGGAGTTCGTCGGCGAAGAGGCCTAAGTCCCTCTTCATCGACGCCTGAACAAGAGGGCGCGTCCGGCAAACCGGCGCGCCCTTTTCTCTATCTGCCTTGCTTGC
>CAMLNT010000187.1 GCA_946481425.1 uncultured Brevundimonas sp. | reverse complement strand
GCAGGCGCCTCGGCCACCGACAAAGCCATCGATCTGGTCCGCCACGCCAAGACCGTCGGCGCCGACGGCGCCCTGGTCGTGACGCCCTATTACAACCGGCCCAGCCAGGACGGCCTCTACGCCCACTTCGCGGCCATAAACGACGCGGTTCAGCTGCCGGTCCTGCTTTACAACGTACCGGGCCGCACCGGCGTCGATCTCGCTGACGCCACGACTGCACGCCTGTCGCAACTGCCCAACGTCGTCGGGATCAAGGACGCGACCGGCGATCTCGGCCGCGTCACGCGCCAGAAGCTCGACTGCGCCGAAGGCTTCTCCCTGATCTCTGGCGACGACCCCAGCTGGCTCGGCTATCTGGCCCACGGCGGCCACGGGGTGATCTCGGTCACCTCCAATGTCGCGCCGCGCGCCATGTCGGATCTGTTCGCCGCCTTCGAGGCCGGCGACCTGGAACAGGCAAGGGCGCTCCAGGACCGCCTGATCGGCCTGCACAAGGGCCTGTTCCTCGACTCCTCGCCATCTCCGACCAAATATCTGCTGGCGCGTCTCGGCCTGTGTTCCGAAGACATCCGCCTGCCGCTCATCCCCTGCAATGACGCGGTGAAGCCGAAGCTCGACGAGGCGCTGGCCCTGGCCGGCGTGACCGAATGAGCGAACCCCAGGCGAGAAAGCTGATCGCCGAGAACCGCCGCGCCAGATACGACTATTTCCTCGACGACGCCGTCGAGGCGGGCCTCGTGCTGACCGGCACCGAGGTGAAGTCCCTGCGTCAGGGTCGGGCCAACATCGCCGAGAGCTATGCGGCGGTGGAGGGGCGCGAAATCATGCTGATCAACGCCGACATCCCGCCCTACGGCCAGGCCAACCGCTTCAACCACGAGCCGCGCCGGCCGCGGAAACTTCTGCTCAGCCGCCGCCAGATCGACCGCATGATCGCCTCGGTCCAACGCGACGGCCGAACCCTCATCCCCACGAAGCTCTACTTCAACGAAAAGGGTCTGGCGAAACTCGAGGTCGCCCTCGCCAAGGGCAAGAAGGTGCACGACAAGCGCGAGACCGAAGCTGCAAGAGACTGGCAGCGCGACAAGGCGCGGCTCATGCGCGAGAAGGGCTAGAGGCCGCCTGCGAGTTTTGTGCGGCCCCGTTGGCGGTCGCCGGAAACGCCCCCATATGACCGCCCGTCGCCGCTTTGCGGGCGGCGTTGGAGACTCAGTGATGTTGACCGATGCACGCGACACCGAAGCCGGACAGGCGACTGCGCTCCGGGACGCAGCGCCCACGCCCGCACCCGGCACGCCTCATCGCGCGCTTCCCGACGTCTCGATCGTCGAGCGGCCCGCCCAGCGCGGCCGCCTCGACTGGGTCGGCATGGACGGCATCGATCTCCCCCTGACGATCAGGGAAGCCGGTCGGCTTCAGTCCGTCGCGGCGCGCGCCGACGTGGCGGTCGACCTGCCGGCCGAAGACGTCAAGGGCATCCATATGTCGCGCCTTTATCGGCTGCTGGACGGCCTCGCTGGAGACACGCCCCTGGCGCCGACCGCGATTCACGACCTGCTTGCCGCCATGGTGGAGAGCCACCGCGACTGCGCCTCGACGCGCGCGCGCCTGGCCCTGTCCTTCCCGCTGATGATGAACCGGCCGGCCCTGGCCACGCCGGGTCTGTCGGGCTGGATCAGCTATCCGGTTCGGATCGAGGCCGAACAGGTCGACGGAGTCTCGCGACTGGAGGCCGTGGTGACGGTCGCCTATTCTTCGACTTGTCCCTGTTCGGCGGCCCTTGCCCGTCAGCTGGTGGAAGAGGCCTTCCTGGAAGCCTTCGACGGTCAGCCCAGCCTCACGCCCGCACAGGCAGCCGCCTGGATCCGACAGAACGGGACCCTGGCGACCCCCCACAGCCAGCGCAGCGAGGCGGAAGTCCGCGTGACCCTCGATCCGCAGGCCCCCGACCTGGGTCTCGCGCGCCTGATCGACGCGATCGAGCAGGCCGTGGGCACGCCGGTCCAGACCGCCGTCAAGCGCGAGGACGAACAGGCCTTCGCCCTGCGTAATGGCCAGAACCTCATGTTCGTCGAGGACGCCGCACGCCGAATCCATCAAGCCCTGCGCGACGACTTCGATACGCCCCGCATCGCCGTGCGCCACCTGGAAAGCCTGCACCCCCACGACGCGGTCGCCTCGACGGGCGGCCGGTAGGGCATGCGATAGGGATTACCCGGCAGCCAACGCCTCAGCTTCCGCCTCCAGGGTCTCTAGCTCCACGCCCCGCGCGCCCATCGCGCGCAGCGCTTTGATCCGCGCGCGCAGCAGCAGTCCCGCCGCCTCCGGCCACTTCGCGGCCAGCCGTGAGGCCCACAGCGGAAACTCCTCCGCCCGCCCGTTCAGCTCGCCCGGTCGCGCCGTGATGGTCTCGGCTGCGTCTCGCAGGGCGCCCCATGCCATCAGGAACCGAAGCGCCCGCGTGAGGTCGAAGTAGGTCCGCGCATAGGCGACGGCCCGATCCACCGCGACCACATCGTCGAAGTCGGCCATCCCCGACGTGATGGCCTTCAGCACCTCGGGATCGAGCGTGCGCTCGAACAGCATCCAGTGGGCCTCGGCCGCCTCCTCGTTACGACCCTCGGCGGTCAGGACCGCGATCTCGGCCTCGGCGAAGGCGTCGCTGGGCGCCTCCGGCTCCGGCGGCTTGCCGCCCCACAGTTTGCGGGTCGGGGAAGGCGGAGGTGCGCGGCCCGCCTCCAGCGCCGCGCGCGCCTCGGCGGCCCGTCCAGCCTGAGCCAGCCGCGTCGCAGCCTCTGCGGCGATCGCGGGCTTCCTCAACTCATCCGGCGCGAAGGTCGAGAGCCACACATCCACCGACCCGGTCCGCGCCGCCAGACGCCGGACCAGCAGAGCGACCTTGGCCACCTTCTCCGCCGCCGGCGCTAGCCGCGTCAGCAGGGCCTGAACCAGAGCCGGCTCGAGGTCATCGACGACCCGTCCGACCAGCCCGGCCCACGGTGTCACCCGCGTGAGCACGGCATCGGCCAGCACGGGCGCCGCGACCGCCACACCCGCCGCCTGCGCCACGGCCGCCAGATCAGGCAGGGCGTCCTCGATCATCACCTGAAGCTCGCCGCGCGGATCTTTGGTTCGCGCCGCCAGCGGTCCGCCCAGGTCGAACCACGAGACCATCCGATCGAGCGCCAGCCGCGCATCCGCCTCCAGCAGTGGGCCGACGATCAGGGCCCTCAACATCTCCGCCTCGCGGATCAGTTCGGGCCGCTTGCGCCACGACACCCGCGCCCGGCTTTCGGCCAGACTGTCGAGCCGCTTGTCCAGCTCCAGCGCCAGGTCCGCCGGCGAGATCGCAGCCGCCAGCTCCATCCTCAGCCGCCGCTTCAGGATCGGGTCCCAGTCCGCTGCATCCAGCAACAGGTCGGCCAGCTTCGCCTCGCCCAGCTGGACGAGGTTGGACGCCGACACGGATTTCGAGAGCTTGGGCTGTTTGGCCATCGGCCTATCTAGGCGCCGCCGCGCGGGCGTCCAAGAGGCGTGTAATCGTCGACCAATCGTCGACCACTTTCGGGGTGTAATCCCGCTACTCTCGCCCCCGAAAGTAGACGGTCCCACCGTCCTTCGTCCCCGCCGAAAGCACATCGACTATGATCTTGGAGGTCATGGACTGACTATCCGGTCCGGCCTTTGGATCTTTGACATTCCAGCGCCCCGCGCGCCGCGCCCCAGCGGCTCGCTCCCCCGAAAGGCCGCGTCTGAGCCCCCGCATCCCGACAGTGGATTTGACTCTTTACGTCCACCGTCCACTTTTCGGGCTATTCGCGCCTCAACGCCTCGATGGGATCCAGCCTCGCGGCCCGCCATGCCGGATAGGCGCCGAACACAAGGCCCACGAACATCGAAAAGCCCAGTGACACCGGCGCCGCCCAGATCGGAATGGCGCTCGGCCAGTCGCCGATCTTCGAGATCAGCATCGCGCCGCTCACCCCGATGATCAAACCGATCACGCCTCCGCCGAACGACAGGGCCACGGCCTCCAGCGCGAACTGGGTCAGGATGTCGCCGCGCCGGGCGCCGATGGCCATCCTCAGGCCGATCTCCCGCGTCCGTTCGGTCACCGAGACCAGCATGATGTTCATGATCCCGACCCCGCCGACCACGAGCGACACGCCCGCCACGGCGGCCAGCAGGACCGTAAAGGTCTGGGTCGCCGCGCCAGCGGCCTCCTGGATCGAGGTCATGTTCTGGACCGAGAAGTCGTCCTCGGCCCCGGGCTGGATCCGATGCAGCTCCCTCAGCCGCTCCGTTACATCCAGCTCGACGTCGTAGAGCACGTCCTCGTCAGCCGCCTTGACGTAGATCTGCTGGACCTCGTCGCCCCGGACCCGCCGCCCGAACAGCCGCGAGCGCCCGGTCTGCAGCGGCA
>CAMLNT010000186.1 GCA_946481425.1 uncultured Brevundimonas sp. | reverse complement strand
GGCCGGGGTTTGGGTCGCGCCCTCATTCTTGGGATCGGACATGGGCAGGGTCTTCAAGGTTCGCACGACGGGAGCGGTCGCGGTCATGGCCGCGGCCGGGCTGATGCTCGGTCTGTTATGGGGTTGCGACCGGGGCGGCAATAGCCTGGCCCGGCACGCGACCGGCTCGCTCGAGCAGCTTCAGACGCCCGAGCCGGCTGAGACGGCGCCCGAGGACGGCTTCCTGACGCCCGACGGCGCGCCCACGCGCCTGGCGGATTTCCGGGGCCGGGTGGTGGTGCTCAATGTCTGGGCCATGTGGTGCCGTCCCTGTCGGACAGAGCTTCCGACCATTGCCGCCCTGGACAGGGCCTATAGCGAGGACCTGGCGGTCCTGGCAGTGAACGTGGACCGGACACCGGAAGAGATCGCGGCGGCCCAGGCGTTCATGGCCGACGAGAACGCGCCGCTGGCCTTCTATTCGGATCCGACATTCGAGCTGCCGTTCCGGCTGCCGGGGCGCGGGGCGATGCCGCAGACGCTGATCATCGACCGCCGGGGCCGCGTGCGCGCCTGGCTGGCCGGCGAGGCCGATTGGGCAAGCCCCGAAGCCCGGGCGCTGGTGGACACGTTGCTGGCCGAGCCGAGCTGAGGCCGGTTGGCGTCTCCGCGACGCAGCGACACCGACGTCACGCGCCCTTGTTCTGCTTCGACTCGAACAGCTCAAGGCGTCAGGCCTTGGTCTAACGGGGATAAATCAGGCCGTTTCTTCCAGCAGCTTGTCCAGAGCGCGGGCGACGTTCTCGAGCGTGTAAGGCTTCTGGACGACAGGCCGCCCGGCGTGATTGCCGGGCAGCTGAGCCTGCTCGCCGTAGCCCGAGGCAAACAGGAAGGGCACCCCCATCGATTTGAGCCGGTCGGCGATGGGGAAGCTGTCGCGGTCACCGAGATTGATGTCGAGCATCGCCAGGGCAGGCGGAGCCGTCTCGAGCACATCGAGGGCGGCCTCGACCGTGGAGGCGGTCGTGACCCGTTCCGCGCCCAGCCGGCCGAGCACATCCTCAGCGTCCAGGGCGATGATCAGACTGTCCTCGACGAGCATGACCTCGCGCCCGTCGAGAATCCTGGCCGGCGGCGCGGCCGGGTGACCGATGGCGGGGCGCGGGAACCGGACCTGGGGGGTGCGGTCCGCGCCGCTCTCGGACACGTGGCGGGCCGGGATGCGCAGGGTCGCGACAACGCCGTCGGGCGCGTAGTCGATCGCCGCCTCGCCGCCGAGATCATAGGGCACGGAACGGTCGATGATGGTCGAACCGAACCCCTTGCGCGTCGGGGGCGTGACCGGAGGCCCGCCCCGCTCGCGCCACTCGACCAGCAGATCGCCGACCTCGTCGCGCCGCCAGCTGATATCAACCGTGCCGGAATCCGACAGACTGCCGTACTTGGCGGAGTTGGTGATCAGCTCGTGTATCACGAGGGCCATGGTGGAGAAGGCCTGCGGGTTCAGCAGGACATGCCCGCCTGACGTGCGGATACGGTCGGGCTGGTCGGCCAGGAAGGCGGCCGCCTCGGCGTCGATCAGGGCCTGGAGCGGGGCGGGACCCCAGTGATCGTCGGTGATCTGGTTGTGCGCCCGCGCCAGGGCGTGGATGCGCCCGTCCACCAGCTTCACGAAGCCCTCGATGGAATCGTCGTGCGGCTTGGACTGGCGGATCAGGCCGCGGATGACGCCCAGGATGTTGCGCACCCGGTGGTTCAGCTCGGCGATAAGCAGTTCCTGGCGCTCGTTGGCCTGCTGGCGCTGCAGTGTGGCTTCGTCGGCCATCCGCAGAACCACCTCGATGAGCGTGGCCCGCAGGGTTTCGGCGACGCGCAGCTCGGACGGGGTGAAGGCGCGGGCTCGGCCCTCGACCGTCTCCCGCCACTCCGCGAAGCTCTCGCGGGGCGTCAGGCGCGGCCCGTTTGGCCCGTACTCGACCGGCTTGTGCGGATCACCGCCCCAGCTGACCGAGCGGATCAGTTCTGACCGGAACAGGATAACGAAGTTGGTCGCCACCCGCGAAATCGGAATGGCCAGGAGCCCCGCCGAGGTCTCGGCGAAGGTGTCCGCGCCGTCAATCAGCGAGCCGATATTGTCGGTCGTATAGACCCGGTCCGGGCTGACCTCGGTCAGGCGGGCCACGATCCGTCGGAAGTCCGCGGCGCCCGGTGTCTGGCCGGAAAAGGCGTGGCTGCCGTTGATCCAGACGCCGACACCGTCGGCCGGGATGGCGTTGGTCAGGATTTCGCCCAGCCAGTCGGGGTCGTTCAGCAGGGTGTCGTCGGACGCCACCGCGCCAAGCAGCTGGTCGGCGATGTCGCGCGCTCGCCGCTCGAACTCGACGAGTTCCTTCCGTTCACGGCTCTCGAGCCGCATCGAGAACATCTGGGCCAGAAGCTCGCAGACAGAGCGCCGCTCGAATGTCGGGACCATGGGCGCATAATGGTGGCAGGCGAACAGGCCCCACAGCTTGTCGTCCACGATGATCGAGATCGACATGGAGGCGCGCACGCCCATGTTCCTCAGGTACTCGATGTGGATCGGCGAAACGCTGCGCAGGACCGACAGCGACAGGTCAAGCGGCCGCCCCTTGGAATCCCGCGCCGGCCGAACGGGGACCGGCTCGGCGTCGATGTCGGCGATGATCCGCAGCAGATTGCGGCGGTAGAGCTCGCGGGCCTGGGCCGGAATGTCGGTCGCCGGATAATGCAGGCCCTTGAAGCTGCCGATCCCCGACCGGCAGGCCTCTGCCACGACCTCGCCCGACCCGTCCTGGTCGAACTTGTAGATCATGACCCGGTCGAAGCCGGTCAGGGCGCGGACCAGGCGCACGCCCTCGTTGAAGAAGCGCGGGAAGTCATTGGTCAGGTCCAGGCGGGCGACCATCGAGCGCACCGTGTTGGTGGCGTCGCCGCTCGGCTCGGACGATGGCTGGGCCTCGATGATCACCTGGCCATGGGTGACGTGCAAGGCGACGTCGAAGGGCTCGCGGCCCTCGACCAGCCGGCAATGGAAGATGCGCTCGACCGCATCGGCGCCCTGCAGCATCGCCACGCGGTTGCGCAGGGTGTGGATCGCCTCGGTCAGGAAGACGGAGTCGAGGGCCTGGCCAATGACGCGGGAGGGGTCTGCGCCGGTGAAGGCGTTGAGGTTGTCGGATGCCCGCTCGATCACCCAGGCGTCCGAGACGGCGACCAGGAAGCCGATCGGCTGGATCGCGCCGAGCAGATGAATCGGCTCGCGGTCGCAGTTGGTCAGGTCGACCGGATCCGTGAAGGTCGAACTCATGCCGCTTCAGCCTCGGCAGCCTGGTGGAAGCAGTTGAACACCGCGCGGGCGGATTGGACCGCCGCCTCGATCTCGCGATCATCGGTCAGACGGGCGTCCATCAGGGCGACAAGCGAGCGCCAGCGCGGGCCCGCGCCGTCCGGCTCCAGGAACCGCCGGGGGGCGTCGAAAGGGGCGCTGCGGAACAGTACTGCGCCTCCCAGACGCGAGCCTTCAAGCACATAGACGGCGCCGAGAATCTCCGCGTCGGACGTGATGACAGGCGGGGCGATCGAGGCCGGAGCCTCCATGCCCAGATCGGCCAGATCATCGAGCAGGAGGTCAGCCCGGCGACGGTCGCCCCAGTCCGCGATCAGGGCGCCCGCTCCAGCCGCGTCCGCGGCCCGCTCAATGGCGATGAAGGCGCGCGACTGGGCGCTCAGGAAACGACCATAGCCGTCGATGGTCGACAGGTCGTGAGTGGAGAAGGCGGCGTCGACCTGATCGTGTTCATGGCGCGTGGCGTCGCGCAGCGCCCATCGCGCACCCAATGCCGGCCTATCGGCCCGGCCTTCGGTCATGGCTAAATGCGTCACGCCTAATCGCTCGTTCTGGAACCCCGACCCTCACCAACGGCCTGAAACGGCTTAGGTTCCGGAAAACTTCGGGGACTAGTGGGCGTCCGCCGGCTCGTCGGCGCGCTTCTTCATCATGGCGTCGAAAGACGTCCAGACGCCGTCCGCCCCGTGCCAGGAGCCCTTGGTCGCGGCCTTGGAGTACTCGGTCGCGCGGGCCTCGAAGAAGTTGGCGTGCTCGACGCCCGACAGCAGGCTCTGCAGCCAGGGCAGCGGATTGTCTTTCACCCCGCCGTAGAGCTCCGGCAGTTGCAACTGGCGCAGACGCCAGTCGGCGATGAAGCGGATGTAGGCCTTGATGTCGTCGGGCGTCATGCCGTTCACCGGGCCCATCTCGAAGGCCAGGTCGATGAACTTGTCTTCCATGTCGACCACGGTGCGGCAGCAGTCGACGATGTCGTCCGCGACCGACTTGGTGACCGCGCCGGTCTCCTTGTTGAAGGCGTGGTAGAGCTTGATGATGCCGTCGCAGTGCAGGCTCTCGTCGCGCACCGACCAGGACACGATCTGGCCCATGCCCT
>CAMLNT010000185.1 GCA_946481425.1 uncultured Brevundimonas sp. | reverse complement strand
GAGCGGCGTGCGCGAGCCATCCAGGTGAAGGTGATCCCGGTGCGCCTCGTTGTACTCGGGGCTCAGCACCGTGCCGAACACATCGCAGCCCTCGTCGCGGATACGGCGCAGGAAACGGCCCTCGTCGGTTGTCGGGGCCGACGGCGGCTGGGGCAACAGGGGCGGCAGGCTGCGTTCTTCGCCGCGTTCGAGCTGGGCCGCGCGGGAATCCTGGCGGATCGGGCCCCAGCCATCAGCGACCGTAATGCGGCGGCCATCTGCGAGGCGAACGGCGGAAACATCCAAGGCATTGCCAGAGGCATGCTCGCTCGGACGGCTGGTCGGGTCGGTCGAGCCGTAGATGCGGCGGCAGGCGTAGCTGCTGGCCTCCACGCCGGCGACGGGTGACCCGAGGATATCCTCGGCGGCGGGGCGCAGGGTCTGGCGCTCCCAGATGACATAACGAACCGCCAGCGGACAGCGCATCACCAGACCCTCGGGACGGATCGGGGTGACATTACCGCCCGTGATCCGGACCGCGCCCTGGACGACGCAGAAGCCGCCGTCGTCGATATCGTCGGCACGCTCCACCTCGATGCCTGCGTCGCGCAGGGTCTGCATGCAGCGTTCGGTCTCGTCCTGGATCCGAAGGGGATCGTCTGTCCTGAGCGGCAACTCGAACTCGGCGATCTTTGAGGCGGTCGTGACGCCGACGGGCCGGTCGAGATCCAGGCGGGTCCAGGGCAGGTGTTCGGGCGGGGCCCATCCGTCGAGCACAGCCAGGGCAAAGGCCCCGACAATGATCGCCTGCCACAGCTGAACCCACAGGTCGGCAAGGATATGGCGTTTGCCGTCTTCGCGCGGGCCCTGGGTCATCATGGTCTGAACGCGCGGCCGCCGTATTGGCGCCCGTCTCCCCCTCAGGCCGCAGGGAACCGTTCGATGAGGGCGCGCGTCAACCCGTCGATGGCAGGGCGGGCGGCATCCGCGGCGTTGGCGACACAGATGGCCGCCGCCCCGCGGCCCGGCGCCACGATCGCGCGGGCCAGCCACATGGTGTTGGAGCCGTCATGGATCAGGGCGGGCGATCCGCCGGTCCAGGGCTGAACGTTCAGCACGCCCCAGCCCAGGGCGTAGGGCTGGCCGGGACCGGCGAGCGGCGTGGTGAGCCGGGCGACCGAGGCGCTGGACAGCCAGCCGCCGCCGTCAGTCAGGAACAGGCGCAGGAATTTCGCATAGTCGTCCAGCATCGCATGGACCGTGCCGGCCGGACCGAAGGCGGGCGGGTTGTCCGAGCCCAGCGTCAACGGGTCCTTCGGCGTGAGTGCGGGCGGCTGGTGGCCCCAGGCATTGTCACCTGCCGGCGCGCCGAAGCCGGTCGAGGCCATGCCGAGACGATCGAAGACATCGCGTTGGATCAGCGCTTCCCAAGGCTCGCGGGCGAGCCTTTCGAGGGCGGCCCCCACGAGGATGTAGCCAGCGTTGGAATAGGCGAAACCGCCGGGCTCGCCGGCCGGTGGCGTTCCAATGACGGACTGGGCGAGCAGCGTGCGCAGGGCCTGCCGGTCCGATCCGGTCCAGGCGGCCATCATCCAGCCCGGAATGACCGTCTGATCGACCAGTCCGGACCGGTGGCCGAGGAGTTGCTCGGCTGTCGTGTCCGTCCAGGAGGCATGGACATCGAGATCGGGAAACAGCTGCGGGACTGTCGCGTCCCATTGCGTGCGACCCGTTTCGACGAAACCGGCATAGAGGGCCGCCGTCATGGCCTTGGTGTTTGAACCGAGGTGCCAGCGGTCAGCTAGAGTGACTGGATCGGGACCACCCTGACGGCGCAGACCGGTGACCCCGGACCAGAGGATGCCGTCCGTGGTGACGACGGCGCCGCCCAGCGCAGGGATGCCGGCGCCGGCGCGCAACTCTTCCAGGCGTGTCTGAAGGGGATCGGTCTGACCCAAGGCGGGAGCCGCTGCCAGACAGGCGGCGCCGGAGACGAGGAGGGTGCGTCGGTTCATCGCCGGACCATGCCAGCGGAATGCGACGAGCCGAAATTGAAAAAGGCCGGCGTCGCCGCCGGCCTTTGAGCCCCTTAGCCCCTAAAGCGGGATCAGGCTGCGGCGGCTTCCGCCTGCTTGGCCTTGATCTGGCGCTTCAGCTTTTGAGCCTTCGGCGACAGGACGTCATCCGAGGCCTTGACGATGTAGGCGTCCAGGCCGCCCTTGAAGTCCAGCGTGCGCAGCGCCGCGTTGGTGATGCGCAGGCGATAGGATTGGCCCATCGCGTCCGACTGGAGCGACACCGACTTCAGCGACGGCAGGAACCGACGCTTGGTCTTGATGTTCGAGTGGCTCACGCTGTGGCCCACCATGGGACCGACGCCGGTCAGTTCGCAGCGACGCGACATGTCCGAAATCCTTATAAGGCTTGGCGTCCCGACCGAAGCCGAAGCGCGAAAATGGAAACGCGCGGGCCGAAACCCGCGCGGGAGGCGGGCTTATAGGCGCGATGATCCTTTGCCGTCAAGGCGCAGAGTCAGAAACGGACCCATTCAGGCCGCATTCAGCAGGCGCTATATAGAGCGAAGTTCTTCCTCCCCTACAGACGCTCAGACCATGCCCCGACGCCTTTTCCTCGCCGCCGCCGTGGCCGCCCCGATGCTGGCTCTTTCCGCAGCCGCCCCGCATGCCCAGAGCACGGAGACCATCCTGCCGGGCTACTGGGAGTACACCAGCCAGATCCGTTTCGGCGTCTCGTCGACCGACACCGAGAACCGCTGCGTGCGCCAGAACGAGATCAATCGCTTCTTCAATGGACCTTCGAACCGGCACTACACGTGTGACTACCCGACGCGGGTGGTCGGCAACGGCCGCATGCGCTTCGAGGGCACGTGCCGCGACCGGCGCGGGCGCCAGGTCGGCGTGACCGCTTCGGGCACCTACAGCCCCACCGCCTTCCAGATGGAGGCCGAGCTGGACACCCGCGTGCTGGGCATCTCGATCCGTCCGACCGGCACGATCCGGGCGCGGCGCCTGTCCGCGACCTGCCCGGCCTAGGGCCTCAGGCCCGCTTCGCCTCGATCACGTCCCAGAGCATGGCGGCGGAATCCGCCCCGCCGAACTTCTTGAGCTGCTGGGCGCCGGTGGGCGAGGTGACGTTGATCTCGGTGAGATAGCCGCCGATCACGTCGATGCCGACGAAGATCAGGCCGCGGCGCTTCAGCTCCGGGCCGAGGATTGCGCAGATCTCCCTGTCGCGCTCGGACAGTTCGACCGGCTCGGCCACGCCGCCGACGCGCAGGTTCGAGCGCACGTGGCCCTTGGGCGGAACACGGTTGATCGCGCCGGCGACCTCGCCATCGACGAGGATGATGCGCTTGTCGCCCTCGGACACCGCCGGGATGAAGGCCTGCATGACCAGCGGATCGCGGTTGATCGCGCCGAAGGTCTCCACGAGCGATTCCAGATTCCGGTCATCAGCCGTCAGCCGCATGACGCCGGCGCCCGCGGCGCCGTGCAGGGGCTTGAGCACGACGTCGCCATGGCGGCGGTGAAAATCAGCCAGGACGTCGGGGTCGCCCGAGATGACCGTGGGCG
Source organism: uncultured Brevundimonas sp. (assembly GCA_946481425.1). Next base: position 881 of record CAMLNT010000185.1, on the reverse strand, counting down.
GTTGAAGGCTCTTGAAGTGGGTCGCGAACAGCTTCTCGGGCGCGTTGCGCACCTCGGCCGGGTCGTTGACGACCAGAACCTTCGGGTGAACCGTCTCGAGCAGATAGGTGGCGGTGACATAGGCCATGTCGAACGGCGGGTCCTGACGCATCAGGACGACGTCGAAATGATCGGCGACCTTGAAGACCTGCGGCTCGCCGAGGCTGAAATGGTCACCCTTCACCGCCCGGAATTCCAGCGGCTGGGCGCGCACGAAGAGCTCACCGTCCTCAAGCGCCAGGTTCTGCGGGCCGTGGAACCACAGTTTATGGCCGCGGTTCTGCGCCTCCAGCGCCAGCATGAATGTGGTGTCCGCCTCGATGTTGACGGCTTGGACGGGGTCCATCTGGATGGCGACGTTGAGCATGGCCGTTATCTGGGCCGCTCTCAGTTCAGGCGCAACAGGACTCGACGCTTGGCCTGTTCGGCTCGGGCGGCGGCAGTGCCGTCCAGAGCGTGCGCCCGGGCCAGCGCCTCAAGGGCGCCGTTGAGAGCCCCCTGCGCCTCGCGGGCCGCTGCGACGTCGAGCCAGGGACGGTGATCGTCCGGATCGAGCAGGGCCGTTCGCAGGGCCGCGCGCTCGGCGCCCTGGTGATCCCCGGTCCGCTGGGCGCGCAGGAAGACGAGGTTCTGGAGGCGGATGAGCAGCCTGCGGTCCGCAATCGGGGCCATGATCAAATCCAGCCGGTCGGCGGCCATGGGCGTGAGACCGGCGCGAAGGGCGCGACGCGAGAGCTCGGACGGCAGGACCAGCCGTCCCTGGCTGAAGGGGTCCAGCGCAACGGGACCGTCCTCGGTGTCGACGCGCAGCAGGATGTGGCCGGGGAAGTCCACGCCGGCGG
>CAMLNT010000184.1 GCA_946481425.1 uncultured Brevundimonas sp. | reverse complement strand
TTGAGCCGTCCCGCGTCTGCCTGGGACGGTTTAGGGATCGGATCGTGACGGCCTCCAATGAGCACCGGCGGCATCCGCGAAGGCCCGACCATCGGCGCCTTCGATGAAGAGATGGGATGCGTATTTCGCCCCGCAAGGGGCGTGACGCGAGCGCCTGCATCCGGCTAGGACTGTCCCCGAACCGATCCGGAGCTTGTCCATGCGCCTCGCCCTCGCCGCCGTCGCCGCCTGCCTCGTCCTGTCGCCCGTCGCGGCGATCGCCCAGGAAAGCTTCCCGCCGCCACGCGGACAGGCTCCGCGGCCCGAGTTTTCGGAGAACGAGACGCTTCAGAGCGTGATCGACGCGCCGACCCGGTCTGACGCCCATCGCGCCCGCGACGCCTACCGTCGCCCCTACGAGAGCCTGACCTTCTGGGGCCTGCAGCCCGGCATGACCGTGGTGGAGATCGAGCCGGGCTCGGAGGCCTGGTGGACCGAGATCCTGGCCCCCTATGCGGCCCGCACCGGCGGCCGCTACATCGCCGCCTGGATCGACACCGCCAATCCCCAGACATCCCAGGGCGCGCGCGACGCCCGCGCGGCGCTGGAAGCCCGCTTCGCCGCTGACCCGTCGACGTGGGGCCAGGCCACCGTCGTGGACTTCGGCCCGCAGTCCGGCGTCGGCCTGCCGGACCAGACTGCCGACATGGTCCTGGTCGCGCGCGCCTTCCACAATTGGGCCCGCGCCGAGGGCCGCACGGAGCGCTACATGGCCGAGTTCTTCCGCGTGCTGAAGCCGGGCGGCTACCTCGTCATCGAGCAACATCGCGCCGAGGAGGGCCTCAACGTCGCCGAAACGGCCCCCACCGGCTATGTTCCGGAAAGCTATGTGATCCGCGCCGCCGAGGCCGCCGGCTTCGTGCTGGAGGCCCGAAGCGAGCTGAACGCCAATGCGATGGACAGCCGCGACCATCCGTTCGGCGTCTGGACCCTGCCGCCGATCCGCCGCACGACCCAGGATGGACGCACCCTGACTGACGCGGAGCGGGCCCACTACGACGCCATCGGCGAGTCCGACCGGATGACCCTGCGCTTCGTGCGTCCGGCGACCCCGGCGACCTGATTTCGCCCGTCGCCTTTCCCCGCTTTGACGCTGGGGGCGGCGCAGTTTAAGCGAATGGCCGTCGCCCTTCGCTTCGAGGAATTCGTTCGGTCTTGACCGTTTCGTCCCCGACCCTTTCGCCCCGTCTCAGCCGCCGGTCCCTGCTGATGGCGGGCGCTGCGCTTGCCCTGTCGGCCTGCGGTGACAATGGCCAGACGAAGGACGGCGAGACCGACGCCGACGAAGCCGGCGACGGCAGCCTGGCCTGGGCCGTAGCCGGCCCCTGGCGCGCAGATGGTCGCCCACGCGATCGCTTTCGGCATCCGGTAGAGACGTTGGAGTTCTTCGACATCGCCGCCGACCAGACGGTGGTCGAGGTCTGGCCGGGCGCGGGATACTGGACCGAGATCCTGGCGCCGTTCCTTGCTCGGGGCGGCGGCCGCTACATTGCCGCCAATTTCCAGGTTGAACGGCCCGGCCCGGGCGAAGACCCGCACGCCGGAGCCAATCTGGCGACCGCCCAGCTGGTAGCGCGCTATCGTGAGCGGTTCGAGGGCGCCACCCGCCTCTATGGCGAGATCCAGATGACCGACTTCGGTCCCACCTCCGGCCCGATCGCGCCCGCCAACTCGGCCGACCTCGTGCTGTTCATGTCCAATCTGCATAACTGGATGGCCGCCGGCATCGCCGAAAAGGCTTTCGAGGACGCCTACGCCGCGCTCAAGCCCGGCGGCACCCTGGGGGTCGAACAGCATCGCGCGCCGGTCGGCGCCATCCAGGATCCCGCGGCCGCCGACGGCTACGTCCAGGAAGCCTTCGTCAAGCAACTGGCGGCGGAGGCCGGCTTCGCCTTCGTCGCCTCGAGCGAGGTCAACGCCAACGCCCAGGATACCCGCGACCATCCGTTCGGCGTCTGGACCCTGCCTCCCGAAAGATTGAGCGCGCCGCGTGGCGAGGCGCCGAATCCGGCCTTTGATCACGCGCCCTATGACGCCATAGGGGAGAGTGACCGCATGACCCTCAAGTTCAGAAAGCCGACCGCGTGAGCCGCGCCCAAGCCTATGCCGCCAATGCACCCCTGATGGGCGTTCCCGGCGCCATGCCGCCGCCCGGCGGCCAGGGGGAGTGGTATCGCGGGGCCGGCGGCCTGCGGCTGCGCGCCGCCTTCTGGACGCCCACCACGACGCCGCGCGGGACCGTCATCTTTTCGCCCGGCCGCACCGAGCCGCTGGAGAAATACTACGAGCTCTACGCCGACTTCCTGGCGCGCGGCTTCTGCGTGATCGCCCATGACTGGCGCGGCCAGGGTCTGTCGGCGCGGCTGCTGCCTGACCGGATGCGGGGTCACGCCCGGGCGGTTGAGGAATTTCTCGACGATTTCGGCCGCCTGCTCGACGCCTTCGAGGCGCGCGCGCCGCGCCCCTGGATCACGGTCGGACATTCAATGGGCGGTGTCTTCAACCTGCTGACGCTGCAGCAGCACGAGCCGCGCATCGACGGCGCCCTGTTGTCCAGCCCGATGCTCAGGATCAAGACCGGCAAGCGGTCCATGTGGTCCGCCAAGCTGGCGGTCCGCTGGAACGTCCGGCACGGCCGGTCGGCGGACTATGTCCTCGACAATCCGGACGATCCGTTCGGCCATACCTTCGAGGACGACGCCCTGACCCGCGACGCCCATCGCTACGACCTGTTCCGCCAGCAGCTCTACGCCTGCCCGCACCTGGCCATCGGCGGTCCGACCTGGGGCTGGCTGGCGACGGCCTTCGACGCCGGCGAACGGTCGCTGAAGCCGAGGGCGTTGAAGGCGGTCAAGATCCCGGTCTGCATCGTTCAGGCGGCCGAGGACGACCGTGTCTGGAAGCAGACAAACAAGTGGGCCGCCAAGCGGCTTGGCCGAGGCCGTTACGTCGAGGCGCCGGGCAAGCATGAAGTCCTGCTTGAACTGGACGAGACGCGCAGCGTCTTCTTCCATGAGTTCGAAGCCATGGCCGACTACCTGACCAACCGCACCCAGGCGGCGGCCTAGCCGTTCAGCAGAGCCCGGGCCGATTCGGCGAGACGGGGGTCACCGGCGGCCAGCAGGCTGGATTCGCCCTCAGGCTGTGCGCCCGACCAGTCGGTCGCGACGCCCCCGGCCGCGCGGACCAGCGCCGCGGGTCCCGACCAGTCCCAGGGCTTGAGTCCGGTCTCGGCGACCAGATCCATCCGTCCGCAGGCGACCATGGCATAGGCGTAGCCGTCGCAGCCCAGCCGGGCGAGCCGGCTGGCGGCGCGCAGGGCATCCCATCCGGCGCGTCGCGGCGCATCGAACAGGATGGGATCGGTCGTCGAGATGGTGGCCTCGGCGAGCGACAGGCAGGCCCGCGTCCGGATGGGCTCGCCCGTCCCGTCCCGGAACAGACGCGCGCCGGTGGGGCCGCCGACATAGACCTCGCCCAGCGCGGGAGCGCCGACCAACCCCATCACGAGGCGGCCCTCGTGCCGCAAACCGATCAGGGTGGTCCACAGCGGCAGGCCGGAGATGAAGGCGCGGGTCCCGTCGACCGGATCCAGCACCCAGACGAAGTCGGCGTCCGGCCGGTCCTCGCCGTACTCCTCGCCGATGACGCCGTGCTCTGGATAGCGCGCCTCGATCAGACGACGGATCGCGGCCTCGGCGCCGCGGTCGGCTTCGGTGACGGGATCGAAGCCTGCGCCCCCGTCCTTGTTATCATGGCCGCAGCCGGCACGAAAAATCGGGACGGCGACCTCGGCCGCCGCCCCGCAAAGCTCCAAGGCGTAGTCTTCAAGAACGCGGAAGTCGGTCATGACGGCGGGATACAGCCCCCGACGTTCGGCTCAAAGCCTTCAGACGGCCTCGCCGCCTTCGGTGTGCAGCGACTTGGCCAGATCCAGCAGACGCCGGCGTGGCCGCTCCTCAAGCTGATAATAGGCCTGGATCAGGTCGAGCGTTTCCTTGCGGGAAAACATGTCCGACCGTTCCTGGCGCGGAGCGCTCTGCTGTTCCAGCGCTTCCGACAAGCCGTCGTAGAAATAGCTGACCGGCGTTTCCAGGGCCTCGGCCAGCTGCCACAGGCGAGCGGCCGAGATGCGATTGGCGCCGCACTCGTACTTCTGGATCTGCTGGAAGCGGATGCCGACCTGAAGGGCCAGCTGTTGTTGCGTCATGCCGAGCAGGCGGCGCCGGCGGCGCAGGCGCTTGCCCAGGTGAAGATCGATGTCGGTCGCCATGACCCCGTATCCCTCTTAGCAACCGTCCCATTCTTGGACGGCTCGCCTTCCACGCGGCAAGGCTCGTGCCGGGGACGAAAACCTACGTTCAGCTTCGCGCGGGAGGGGCGCCCTCCCTTGGCGCGCGGGCCCGCGTCCGTTAGG
>CAMLNT010000183.1 GCA_946481425.1 uncultured Brevundimonas sp. | reverse complement strand
CAATCGTGCCGATGTTGCAATGCGGCTTGTTACGTTCGAACTTTTCCTTGGCCATGGCCAAAACTCCTGACCGCCAGCGGCGGATTGGTTCGCGTCAAAAAGGTTGGAGCGGGTAGACGGGATCGAACCGACATCCTCAGCTTGGAAGGCTGCTGCACTACCATTGTGCTATACCCGCCGAACTCAAGGTCCTCGTCCATCTTGGCCGGCGCGTGGTGGGGGAAGCAGGACTCGAACCTGCGAAGCTTACGCAGCGGATTTACAGTCCGCCCCCTTTGCCGCTCGGGACATTCCCCCAGCGCGCCGGTGCAAGATTTGAGCGCTCCAGCCCCGCCTTTCGACGATGCTGAAACGGAGGCCCCGTGACCCGGCGACCGACCCTTGCTAGGGACGACACCTGATCCGGAAACCCCAGGGCCCCAAATCGGAGGGCGTCTTATAGTGGCGACCATGCGCGAACGCAACGACCGTAAATCGGGGAAAAAACAGGCCTTCAAAGGCCGCTCCGAAGCCCAGCGCGACAAGGGTTGGAGCCCGCGCGTCGATGCTGATTCTCGGCCGCGTGAACCCAAGCGGGCAGACCCGGACAATCTTCTGTGGGGGCGTCACCCGGTTCTGGCTGCGCTGGCCAATCCTGCGCGTCGGGGCGTCGGCCGCCTGATTGTCACCGCCGACCGGGCCGGCGAGATCGAGGCTGGCGACCTGGCCCCGCACGGACACAAGCCGGAAATCATGGACGCTCACGCGCTGAACAAGCTGCTCCCGGCCGGCGCGGCGCATCAGGGCTTCGTCTTCAAGGTCGCGCCGCTCGAGGGCGTGTCTCTGGAAGAGCTCGCTGAACCGGCCCGCGGCGTGCTGGTCATGCTGGACCAGATCACAGACCCCCAGAATGTCGGAGCCATCTTCCGCTCGGCCCTCGCCTTCGGCGCCAGGGGAATCATCGTCCAGGACCGCCACTCCCCCGCCCTCGCCGGCCCTCTGGCCAAGGCCGCGGTCGGGGCGACCGAGCGGCTGCCCCACGCGCGCGTCACCAATCTGAGCCGGGCCCTCGAGAAGCTGGCCGATATGGGCTGGCGGGCCGTTTCCATGGATGGGGCCGCCGAGCAGACGCTGGAGGAGGTTCTCGACGGACAGCCGACCGTCATCGTGATGGGCTCGGAAGGCGACGGCGTGCGCCGCCTGGTCGCCGAACATTGCGACGCCACCGCCAAAATTCCGATGCCAGGTGGCTTTGAGAGCCTGAACGTCTCCAACGCCGCAGCCATCGCCCTCTACGAGGCCGCGCGGGCCCAACACCGCGGGTGAACCTACGCCTTGCCGAACCGTTCGGCCTGACCTAGAGGCCGGATATGGACGCGATTACCACCTTCTTCTCCTCGCCTGAGTTCGCCAGCCAGATGGTGGCGCTCGGCCAGGTCCTGATGATCGATCTCGTGCTGGCGGGTGACAATGCCGTGGCCGTCGGCCTGGCGGCGGCCGCCCTGCCAGTCGATCAGCGGCGCAAGGCCATCCTGATCGGTCTGGCCGCCGCGGTGATCATGCGCATCGGCTTCGCCCTGATCACGGTCCAGCTCCTGGCCATCGTCGGCCTGCTGCTGGCCGGCGGCTTCCTGCTGCTGTGGGTGTGCTGGAAGATGTGGCGCGAACTGCAGGAGCAGAAGACCCACGATCAGGCCGAATCCACCGTCGAGATGGAAGCCGCCCTCGCGGTCCACCACGGCGGCGGCGCTACGCCGGAGGAACTGGGCATCAAGCGCAAGACCTTCGGTGCGGCCCTTGTCCAGATCATGATCGCGGACGTGACCATGAGCCTCGATAACGTCCTGGCCGTGGCCGGCGCGGCCCACGACCATCCCTGGATCATGGTGTTCGGCCTGGTGCTGTCCATCGCCCTGATGGGTCTGGCCGCGACCTTCATCGCGCGACTGCTGAACAAGCACGCCTGGATTGCCTACGTCGGCCTGGTCATCGTGCTCTTCGTAGCGGCGCGCATGATCTACGACGGCTCCTACGACGTGTTCATGGATCTGGGCTGGGCCTGGCCGACCTGGCTGCCGGCTGGCGGCCACTAGACGCTTTCAAAGATCGTCGTTCCGGGTGACTGTCCTTCCCTCACGGGAGGACATCATGAGGACCCTGACCATCTCCATGCTCGCGGCGGCGGCGCTTCTGGCCGCCTGCGAACCGGCTTCCGATTCCCAGTATCCCGAAGGTGACGAACCCGCGGCCGCCCCGGCGGACGCGGCTGTGGGCCCGGCAGCCGCCGAACTCGACAACGAGGTCTCGGCCGACGATCCGATCCACGACGCCGTGATCGCCTCGGCGAACGTCACCCTGTCCGAGCAGATCGGCGACGATGTCGCCATCCAGCCGGAAATCTTCCGCAGCGAGGGCGACTGGGCCTTCGTCTACGGTCCAGTCCGCATGGCCGACGGGTCCGCCATCGACTGGTCGACCACCAATTTCGCAGAGGCCGCGTCCGAGGGGATGCTCGACGGCGAACTTGGCGTCGTGCTGTTGAACTGGTCCGACGGCGACTGGCGCGTCATGGAGACGGCGATCGCCCCCACCGATGTGCCTCAGGCGGGCTGGCCGGACGAGCACCACGTCTCGCCCAGCCTGGTCGGCCTGGAAGGCTAGTCGCGCGGCGCCGGGTCGGGCGCATAGTCGAGGCGGCGGACTTCCTGGATGGTGTCGCCGCCTTCCCGGCCCTCGATCAGTTCGTAGCCCATCAATGCGAACACACGCCCGCGCAGGAAGATCGGCCGGGCGTTGCCGTACCAGTCCACGCACGAGGCGCGACAGCCGTCGTCGCCGCCGACCTCGGCGGAGGCGTGCAGGCGGCCGAAGTCGGACAGGTCACGATCGCGCCGCCGCAGGAACAGCATGTCCGCCGACGACAGCCAGCCCTTATCGAAGGGCGCCGCGCGTTGGGTCATGATCGGCAGGCCCATCAGTCCGTCGGTCCCATCCTGAGAGTCCGGCCGGAAGAAGAAGGCGTGGCTGCGGGATTCGCTTTCGCTCGCGCGGGGCACCGAGAACCGGGAACCCACGGCCGGCTGTGCCCCGCCCAGGACCATGGTTGTGAAGGTGACGCCCTCACCGCCTCCAATGATCAGGGCGTCGCTTCCCAGCTGCTCGATGCGCTCGACCGAGTCGAAGCTGAACAGGATCGGCTCGCCGCCGCGCACCGGCACCGCCACTAGCTCGGTCGCCGGATCGCCCTGCGAACCGCCCCAACGCTCGAGCGCATAGAAGAGCCAGTCGCCCACGAACCGGTCGACGTCGATGTAGGCGTTGTCGCTCCCGGGCAGCAGTTGATAGTCGCGCGGGGTCGCGGCCCGGGTCCCGTCTCCAAACAGCCCCATCGGAAGGCGCAACAAGGCCGCCCGCCCGTCCGCGAACTCGGGGCTCCACATCCCGTCGCCGTCGGAGTCCGAGACCACCAGCACGTCGAGCCGTCCAGCCGCCACGTTCGGGTTGAACGAGAACTGGTCGACGGGGTCCCCCTGGACCTGGACGGCCTGAGGCGCGCTACCGTCGAACGGCAGGCGATAGAGGAAGGCGGGCTGGAACACCTCGTCGTCGGCGTCTGTGGGCCAGTAGGAGCTCTCCGACGTCCAGACGTAGACGGCGTTCTGCGAGACGAAGAAGCTGTGGCTTTCCCCACCGAGGATGACCGTGGCGCGGCACGAGAGCTCAGGCGCGGTCAGGTCGCACATCGAGACCGTGTGCATCGCGTCGATCCCCTCGGGGCCCGCGCGGCGCAGCGGCGTCGCCATATAGACCTGGCGGCCCGTCACCGTCCGCTCCCAACGAGGGCCATCCTGCCCGTCCGTCCAGCGACTCAGCGCCGGCAGAGACTCCAGCGGGTCCTCGTCGCCGTATCCGAAGTAGAGCGGCGTGTAGAAAATCAGTTGGTCGCCGACGAGGCGCGAGGCGTAATTCTCCGACGAATAGTAATCCGCCGAGCGCAGGTGATGGCTGTCGACGAAGGTGAACTGGCCGTCGGAGCCCAGGCGGAAGCGGTTTACCTCCGTGCCGCCGCGGCTGTAGCTGTATCCGATCACAACGACCCAGTCGCCGGACACGAGCATCTCGTCGTACCAGTCGCCTCCCGGCTCGACGCCCGGCGGATAGGCGTTGATCTCATCAATGGCCGCCAGGTCTCCGTTCGCGGTCGAGACGCTGAACAGACGGCCGCGGCGCAGGATCACCAGGTAATCGCCCGACACCTTCACGATACCGCCCTCGTCGACGCCAGCGATCTGGGTGTTCGTTATGCTGGGGTTTTCAGGCGCAGCAGCGCCGGTCACCACAACCGATTCCGCAGCGGTGGCGGCCGGAGCCGCGGCCACAGGTGGCGGAGGCGCTGATGGCGGGGGCGCCGCTCCGGGCGCGGGTGGCGGCGGAGGAGGCGGCGGAGGTGAAGGGGGCGGTGGAGGCGGCGGGGGCGGCAGGGGTCGGGCCCTCAACTCGCCGTCCGGCATCAGAAACGCCCTAAGGTCCTCGTCGGACCGGAACGCCTGCATGGCCTCCTG
>CAMLNT010000182.1 GCA_946481425.1 uncultured Brevundimonas sp. | reverse complement strand
CGCGCGTCCCAGACCCACCAGGTTCCCCACATCGGCTTGCCCCAGAGCGAGCCGGTGACGAGGGCCAGCGCTGTGAAGGCCGCGCCGATCGGGGCGCAGACCTTGGCGGCGGCGTCGGCCAGCGGGTGACGCCAGACGAGGGCCGCGAAACTGGCGCCGCCGAGCGCCAAATAGGCGGCCAGCGACACCCAGGCGGCCGGGACATGCACGAACATGATCCGCACGGTGTCGCCCTGCTGGTAGTCTTCCGGCGCGGCGAAGCCGAGCCAGAGGCCGGCCGCGATAAGGGCCGCGGCGGCGAGGCCGAGGACGAGGCTCCAGCCCCGGGTGAGCCGCATGAAGCGGTCAGGATTGGCAAGGCCCCACACGCGGCGGTCTCCTCGGCGGAAAGCCTGATCAGCTTTCGTCGTCTGAAGCGGCCTCGGCCGCTGGACGGCGCGTGCGGGTTCGGCGCGGCTTGGGTGCGACTTCCTCATCGCCCGTCTCGGCAGCGGCCGGAGCCGGCGCGGCGCGGGTGAGGAAGCTCGGCATATGGGCGTCGTCGGCGTCCTCGGCGGCGGCCGGTTCGATGACGGCCAGCGGATCGCCGGCGGCCTGTTCGCCGCCCTCAGCCTGATCGTCGCGGCCTTCGTTGGACCAGCGCTCCTGACGGCGGCGCTCATAGCGCTCGCGCCGGGACTCACGGCGGCTCTGGCCGCCTTCGCCGTCCTGACGACGCTCGTCGCCCGACGAAGCCTCGCCCTCGGCCTGCGGCTGGCCGCCGTCCGACGGCTCGGACTGGGGCTGGGCTTGAGGCGCCTGGGCGAACTGGGTCCCGGACTCGTCCTCGAAGTCGATGTCGAAGCCGGCGTTGGCGCCGTCGCGTGCGGCGATCTCGGAGACCGGGCGGTGCGGCTGCATGATGCGCAGCAGGCGGAAATAGTGCTCGGCGTGCTGGAGGTAGTTCTCCGCCAGGATGCGGTCGCCCGACGACGTCGCGTCGCGCGCGAGCTGCTGATAGCGCTCATAGACGGTCTGGGCGTTGCCGCGGACCTTGATGCCCTCGGGCCCGGTCGAATCGAACGAGCGATTGGGGTTGTTGTTCTGACCCTGCTGGCTGCCGCCGGACCGGCGGTTGCGGTTCCGCGACCGCTTCATGCCCTTGAAGTCTCTCATATCGATACGTGTCCGTGCCGGGCGGCCGAGCCGCCTGCGGTCCTTGATCCCTGGGGCGTCCGGGAGCCTGTCCCCCGAATGCGCTGACCGTGAATCCCTTGAGTTTGCTCCGCGCGCCGTCTCGGCCCTTGTCGTAGTCCATCGGCGCTGGGCCGTCGGTCTGAGCGAAAGGTGGGAACGCGAGTTATGTAGCGGCTTTCCCGCGTTCCTCCAAGGGGCTTCGTCAGGCGGGTCTTGTGCCCGTCACCACCCGGTCCCGCGTGCCTAGGTCCTGGACGACGCGCAGGTTCTCGAACCCGGCTTCGGCGAACAGGGCCTTGACCTGTTCGGCCTGGTCCCACCCGGTCTCGACGACGAAGACGCCGAGGGGCTTTAGAATGCGCAGGGTCTCGGGAACGAGCGCCCGGTAGGCGTCAAGACCATCCGGGCCGCCGTCCAGCGCCAGGCGCGGGTCATGCTCGCGGACCTCAGGATCGAGCGTCTCGATCTCCTCGGAACGGATGTAGGGCGGATTGGAGACGACGAGATCGAAGCCGCCGTCACCGACGCCGTCGGCCCAGGCCGTGCGCAGGAAGGCCGTGCGGTCGCCGAGGCCCAGGTTGGCGGCGTTGTCGCGGGCCACCGCAATGGCCTCTTCGGAGATGTCGGTGCCAAGACCCTTGGCGGCCGGGCGTTCGGCCAGGATCGACAGCAGAATGGCGCCGGAGCCGACGCCCATGTCGATCATCTGGAAGGCCATGCCTTCGGGAAAGGCGCCAAGCGCCGTCTCGACGACCGTCTCGGTGTCAGCGCGCGGCACCAGCACGTCGGGCGTCAGGTCCAGCAGGATCTTCCAGAAAGCCTTGCGGCCGAGGATGCGGGCGACCGGCTCCCGGTTCAGGCGGCGGTCGATCCAGCCGTCGAAGGTGGCGACCTGTTCGGCGGTCAGCTCGCGATAGGGATCGGTCAGAATGTCGAGGCGCGAGACGTCGGCGGCGGCTTCCAGCAGCAGGCGGGCGTCGATCGCCGGGCTGTCGATGGCGGCGGCCTTGAGCCGCTCCTGGGCGGCCTTCCAGGTTTTGACGAGGGTGGTCATGGGCCGCCATGTGGGCCGAACGGGTGGCGCTGGCAACCTTTGCCGTGTCCGGCCATTGTCCCCGCCGATGGCCAAGACAAAATCCTTCATGGGGCTGGGGACTGTCTGGGCCCTAATCGGAACGGCCGCGGCCGGGTTGGCGGCGGGCGCCGCGGCTTCGCACATGATCCGCCGCGGCAAGGTCGCGCCCCTGCCGATCTCCGAGCCGGAACCCGCGCCCCTGACGCCCCGGGACTACGACGAGCGCGAACCCGGGCGAGGGCGGTCAGCCGACCGGCCGGAGCGCATTCCCCGCAAGGGCTGGACCGACATCTTCTGGCGGCTGGGCGCGTCCTACTTCGGCGACCGGGTCGGATTCGTGGCCGGCGGGGTGACCTTCTTCGTAGCCCTGTCGCTGTTCCCCACGCTCGGCGCCCTGGTGACGATCTACGGTCTGTTCGCGGACCCGGCGGAGGCTGCGGCGCGGCTGCAGCTGCTCTACTCGGTCCTGCCACCGGGCGTGGCCGGGTTTCTGGCCGAGGAGATGCAGCGGTTGGCCGAGAACTCCAACACCGAGCTGACCTTCACCCTGGTCTGGACCCTGATCCTGTCGCTGTGGACAGCGAACGGGGCGGTCAAGACGCTCTTCTACGGCTTCAACATCGCCTACCACGAGGTCGAGAAGCGCAACATCGTCAACTACAACCTGGTCTGCATGGCGTTCACGCTGTCGGGGTTCGTGGCGGTGCTAGCCTCGGCGGCCCTGGTGGTGGGCTTCCCCGTGGCCCTGGGCGTGTTCGGCCTCGCCGAGGAGTGGGCGCACCTGGCGCCGCTGCGCTGGCCGGTCTTGTTGACCATCTATGTGGCGGCCCTGACGGTGGCCTACCGCGTCGGGCCGTGCCGGGCGCGGGCGCGCTGGCGCTGGCTGACGCCCGGCGCGATCTTCGCGGGCCTGCTGAGCCTGATGCTGTCGCTGGGCTTCTCGTTCTACCTCCAGACCTTCGTGCGGACGGCCTCCTATGGTCCGCTGGCGGCGATGATGGGTTTCCTGATCTGGACCTGGCTGACGGTGCAGATCGTGCTGATGGGAGCGGAGCTGAACGCCGAGATCGAGCACCAGACGGCGGTCGACACCACCACTGGCGAGCCCCGGCCGCTAGGCGAGCGGGGCGCGGTCGTGGCCGACACCCTGGGACCCAAGCGCGGCAATCCGGCGGCGCTGGCCTTCACGCTGAGGCATGCCGAGGCCCTGTCGGACCGGTTGCTGAAGCGGCGTATCCGGCGCGACGCCGCGCCGCCCGACTAGGCCCGGATCAACCGCTCTCGCCCTGCAGGGCTTCGTAGTCCTGCAGGGGGAACTGCGGCATCGAGCATAGATTGGTGTGGAGCCGCCCGTCGGTCTCGTAGGCAATCACCGGCGCGGTCTGGCCGACCTCGAACTGGACGCCGCACGCCGCGCCGCCGTCGTTGACGGTATGGCGGATTTCCACGGTGTCTTGGACGGACCCCTTCAGGGTGCTGATGACCTCGAACCGGGTGGTGGCCTGCTGGGGCGCAGTCTCGGTCGTGTCGAGGACCCGACCGACGAACATCACGTCGGCCTGGGCCAGCTGCTCGGCGGCGCTGTCAAACCGCATGCAGCTGCAGGCCCAGGCCGCGCCGGCGGCAAGGGCTGATGCGGAGGCGACGGCGAGGATCAGGAGTGTGCGCATGACCTGAGGTAACGCGCGGACTGTGGCGGCGGTTTGGCGGCCGTCAGGACAGACGCGCGGCCAGCCGGCCCATCTCGCGCACGCCGTCCTCGACGCCCGCCTCGGCGTAGAGGTCACGCGCCTCGGCCAGCAGGGCCAGGGCGTCGGCGTGCTTCTGCTTCAGGCGAAGCAGCGCGAGAGGGCGGATGGTGTTGGCGAGATCGAGCGGGGTCGAGACGGCGCCGTCGCGCGCCAGATCCAGCGCGGCGACCAGGCCGGGCTCGGCCTCGTCGAGACGGCCGCGATCGGACAGGATCTCGCCGCGATGGCGCAGGGCGTGGACGCAGGCCTGGGCGTCGCCCTGGGCCTGGGCCTGACGGGCGGCGTCCTCATAGAGGTCGACGGCGCGCTCGATCTGGTGGTCCCGGCGGGCCAGTTCGGCGCGGGCGATCAGGTCCCAGACGCTCATCCGAATTCGGCTTCGAGGCTGGCGAGGCGTTCGGCCTGATCCTCGGCGATGAGGGCGTTCAGGATCGGGTCAAGGTCGCCTTCGAGAATCTGTGGCAGGGAGTGCAGCGTCAGGCCGATGCGGTGGTCGGTCACGCGCCCTTGCGGGAAGTTGTAGGTGCGGATGCGCTCGGAGCG
>CAMLNT010000181.1 GCA_946481425.1 uncultured Brevundimonas sp. | reverse complement strand
ATCCGTTCCGTCGTCGTCTTCTAGGAAAGGCCCGTCATGTTCACCCACGTCCTCGTCGGCTCCAACGATCCGGAGACCTCGCGCAAATTCTACGATGCGGCCTTGGGCGCCCTGGGTATCGAGCCATCGGTCGGCCCGGACGCCAAGGGGCGCTACTGGTGGCGAACGGAGCGCGGCGCCTTCGCGGTCGGCAAGCCGATCGACGGCGACCCGGCCTGTCACGCTAATGGCGGAACGATCGGTTTCGCAGCCAGGACACCCGAGATGGTGCAGGCCTTCCACGATGCGGGCGCAGCCGCCGGAGGCCGCGCGATCGAGGATCCGCCCGGCGAGCGCAACGGCCCGTTCGGCAAGCTGGTCCTCGCCTATCTGCGCGATCCGGACGGCAACAAGGTCTGCGCCATGCACCGGGTCCAGGCGTGAGCCTGACGACCGTCAAGCAGCACGTCCTCCACGGGGGCGTGCTGCGCTATCTGAAGCACGAGAGCGCCGTCACAGGCACGCCCATGACGCTTTCGGTCTTCACCCCGCCGGGCCAGGGCCCGTTCCCAGTTCTGATCTGGCTGTCAGGCCTGACCTGCACCGAGGACAACTTCACCACCAAGGCCGGCGCGTACAAGGCTGCGGCCGAGCATGGCCTGATCATCGTGGCGCCCGACACCTCGCCGCGCGGCGAGGGCGTGGCCGACGACGAAGCCTACGACCTGGGACAGGGGGCCGGGTTCTACGTCGATGCGACGCAGGCGCCCTGGTCTCGGAATTTCCGCATGGAGACCTATGTCACCGGCGAGCTGCTCGACCTGATCGATGCCGAGTTTCCGACAGCGGCCGCCCGCTCGATCTTCGGCCATTCGATGGGCGGCCACGGGGCGCTGACCCTGGCGCTGCGCCATCCCGAGCTATTCCAGTCCGTCTCGGCCTTCGCCCCGATCAGTTCGCCGACACGGTGCCCTTGGGGCGAGAAGGCTCTCGGCGCCTACCTCGGACCGAACCGCGAGGCCTGGGCCGGGCATGACGCGGCGCTGCTGCTCGAGGCCGGCGCGGCAAAGGGAGTCTATGACGCCATCCTGGTGGACCAGGGTGACGCCGATCCCTTCCTGGCCGACCAGCTCAAGCCCGAGCTCCTGAAGGCGGCCGCCGAGGCGGTGGGCCAGAAGCTGACCCTGCGCATGCAGCCCGGCTATGACCATTCGTACTTCTTCATGGCCAGCTTCATCGACGACCACATCGCCTTCCACGCCGAGCGGCTGGAGCGCTGACCGGTCTTCCAAGGCGCGGGGCTCCGACGTAGGGTCTGGGCGGGAGGAGTGGCGATGCGCCCGACACTGATGGCCGCGATGTGCGCCGCCCTGGCGGGGCCGGCGATGGCCCAGACGCAGGGGCCGGACCTGTCGTACCGCCCGGTGCTGGCGGCCCCGGCCTATGCCGAGGTCGGGCCGCTGATCCAGCTCGACGCGGCGCACGGCAGCGTTCAGACGATCGACGGGCGCTATGCCGGGTTCGCCGCGCTCGTGCGGGCCGACGGCTACCAGATCCGGGCCGGCGAGCAGGCGCTCGACACGCCGGGCGCCCTCGATGGGGTCGACATCCTCGTCATTTCGAACGCCCAGTTGCGCGTGGGAGGTCCGGAGACGTCGGCGTTCACCGTGCCCGAGATCAGCGCGATCGAAGCCTGGGTGAGGGCGGGGGGCTCGCTCCTGCTCGCGGCCGATCATGCACCGCATGGCGTGGCCGCCGAGGCGCTGGGCGAGGCCTTCGGCGTCAGCATGGGGACGGGTTACGCCTTTCGGCTGACCCCGGGCGGCGAGAATGCCGTCAGCTCGCAGCTGATGTTCTCGACCGAGGCCGGGACGCTGGGCGACCATCCGATCCTGCGCGGGCGCAACGCCGACGAAGCGGTCGACACGGTCAAGAGTTTCACCGGCCAGTCGCTGGCCGGCCCGGCGGGCTCCACCATTCTCATGGCGCTGCTGCCGACCGACCGCGAGGCGGTCAACTCGGCTGTTCTGGGCGAGATCAACGACCGGATCGAGGCCGGCGAAGCGGCCGAGGCCGTCCTGGCCGATCGCTCGGTCGTCGCGCTATCGGCCCAGGGCCTCGCGTTTGAACACGGCGCGGGCCGTGTCGTCGTGCTGGGCGAGGCCGGCATGCTGACCGCCCAGCGGCTGGATTTCCCCGAAGGCGACGCGCGCGAAGACATCGTCTTTGGCCTCCAGACCGACGGTCATGACGACCAGCAGTTCGCCCTCAATATCCTCCACTGGCTTTCGCGCCTGATCTGAGATTGTCCATGCGTATGACCCTTGCCGCTGCCGCGACCCTCGTCCTGATTTCCGCCGCCGGCGTCGCTGTGGCCCAGACCCCTGATCAGTGCCAGCTCGTGGTTCAGGGCGCCGAGGACCTGGTGACCCTCGAGACGCCCGTCTTCTCCGTCTCTGACGTGCGCGGCCGGCTGACGCCACCCGCCTATGAGGGGCAGCTCGCGATGGTCAGTTGCCAGCGCAGCACCATCGTGCCGCTGCCCGGCGACTACCGCGTGCTGCTGGATTTCGGCGTGCCGCTGACGATCATTCACGGCGACCGGGCCGCCGTGCTCGAGCTGGTCGAGGGCCGACTGAACTACCGGATGCTGTCCGGCCAGGTGGCGTCCGGAGATGTCACGCCGATCCAGCAGTCGCTCAACGACGCCCAGGGCGTCATCAACGCCTCGGGCCAGTAGAACCATGCGCGCACTCGTGATCGCCTCCGTCCTGAGCCTGGCCGGCGTTCCGGCCGTCGCCCAGGAAGTCGAAGGGCGCTGGACCATCGCCATCCACGGCGGCGCAGGCGTCATCGAGCGCGGCCAGCTGACGCCCGAGCGCGAGGCCGAGTATCGCGCGGCCCTGACTGCCGCGATTGAAGCCGGGTCCACAGTACTAGAAAACGGCGGCTCCGCTGTGGACGCTGTCCAGGCCGCGATCGAACTGATGGAAGACGATCCCCTGTTCAATGCGGGACGGGGCGCGGTCTTTACCGCCGACGGGACGAACTCTCTCGACGCCGCCATCATGGACGGCGAGACCCTGGCCGCCGGTTCGGTCGCCGGCGTCTCCCGGACACGCCACCCGATCGCCCTGGCCCGCGCGGTCATGGAGCAGTCAGGTCATGTTATGCTGGCGGGCGAAGGCGCCGACGCCTTCTCCGTCTCGGCTGGGCTCGAACAGGTGGAGCCGGCCTGGTTCTTCACCGAGCGGCGCTGGGGCCAGCTGGTCCAGACCCTGACAGACCGCGGCCTGCCGATTCCCGAACGGCCTGTGGGCTCGCCGGTCGCCGACCAATCCGCGGCGCTCTACGGCGACGACCATCGCTTCGGCACCGTCGGCGTCGTGGCTGTGGACACTCAAGGCAGGATCGCGGCCGGAACCTCGACCGGGGGAACGACAGCCAAGCGCTGGGGCCGCATCGGCGACACGCCCGTCATCGGGGCAGGGACCTGGGCGGGCCGTGGCTGCGCCGTCTCGGCGACGGGCACGGGCGAGTATTTCATTCGTCTGACAGTCGCGCGCGATATCTGCAGCCTGGTCGAGCTCAACGACATGCCGATCAATGAGGCCACCGAAGCCGTCATCGGCGAACTCGGCGCCATCGGCGGCGATGGCGGCGTCGTCGCCCTTACAGCTGACGGTTCCGTGGCCTTCACGATGAACACATCCGGCATGTACCGGGGCTGGGCCGACCAGGACTCCGAACCTGCCGTCGCCATCTATGCGGATGAAGACATCCAGCCCTGAACGCCCACTGTCGGCGCGGCCTTGCTGCTGATCAAGCGCGCTTTTCTGGCCTGAGTATCGCAGGGTTTCTCCGCCGCCTGGCGGCGGCCGACGATTGGGCCATGGACACCGGATTATCGGGTTGTCGGCTTGTCGCTCACTTTCCAGCTGTCGCTGTGTCGCCGCTTCTCGAAATGCCGCTTCGCGCCTTGACTCGGCGGTGGCGCGCTCATACCTCCCCCGCCATTGGCACTCAGGCATGGCGACTGCTAACCGCGTGTCTGAAGCCCTAACGATTGTCCATTCGGGAGATCAAAACATGGCGTTTCGTCCGCTCGGCGACCGCATCCTGGTCAAGCGCGTTCAGGAAGAAGAGAAAACGGCTGGCGGGATCATCATCCCTGACGCCGCCAAGGAAAAGCCCCAGGAGGGCGAAGTCGTTGCTGTCGGCCCCGGCGCGCGTGACGAGGACGGCGAGTTCATCAAGCCTGAACTGAACGTCGGCGACCGCATCCTGTTCGGCAAGTGGTCGGGCTCCGAGGTCAAGATCGACGGCCAGGAGCTCATCATCATGAAAGAGGCCGACGTGCTCGGCGTGCTTTCCTAAGCCGATTTTCCAGACAACTCTGAACTAGGAGCAAGCCGGATGGCTGCGAAGCAAGTTTATTTCAACACCGACGCCCGCGACAAAATGCTGAAGGGCGTCAACGTCCTGGCTGACGCCGTCAAGGTGACCCTGGGTCCGAAGGGCCGCAACGTTGTGATCCAGAAGTCCTTCGGCGCCCCGCGCTCGACCAAGGACGGCGTCTCGGTCG
>CAMLNT010000180.1 GCA_946481425.1 uncultured Brevundimonas sp. | reverse complement strand
GGCTTTTGCGGCTGGCCCACGGCGTTGCATCTCTCGAAGCTTGGCCACGCGGTGGTCATTGTGGACAACCTCTCACGCCGCAAGATCGACATCGAGCTTGAGGTTCAGTCACTGACGCCGATCCGGCCGATCAGCGAGCGCCTGACGGCCTGGAAGGAGGTCACGGGCCGCGAAATCGGCTTCGTGAACCTGACCCTCGGCCAGGACTTCGATCGCTTCGTCCAGCTTCTGAAGGACGAGGCGCCGGACGCGCTCGTGCACTTCGCCGAGCAGCGGGCCGCGCCCTATTCGATGAAGTCTGCCCAGCACAAGCGCTACACGGTGTCCAACAACATCAATGCGACGAACGATGTGCTGGCGGCCATGGTCGAGAGCGGGGCCGAGGCGCATCTGGTCCACCTCGGGACCATGGGGGTCTACGGCTACGGAACCTCCGGCGCCGCCATCCCGGAAGGCTATCTGAAGGTCACGATCGACGGGCCGGACGGCCCGATCGAGCGCGAGATCCTGCATCCGGCGGCGCCAGGGTCGATCTATCACATGACCAAGACCCAGGATCAGCTGCTCTTCTACTTCTACAACCGTAACGACGAGCTCCGGATCACGGACCTTCACCAGGGCATCGTCTGGGGCACCCAGACGCCCGAGACCGAGCTGGATGAGCGGCTGATCAACCGGTTCGACTATGACGGGGACTATGGGACGGTGCTGAACCGGTTTCTGATGCAGGGGGCGGTCGGCTATCCGCTGACGGTGCACGGCACGGGCGGCCAGACGCGGGCCTTCATCCACATCCGCGACACGGTGCGCTGCATCCAGCTGGCCATCGAGAATCCGCCGCAGAAGGGCGAACGCGTCCAGATCCTCAACCAGATGACCGAGACCTACCGGGTCCGCGACCTGGCGAAGATGGTGGCCGAGGCGACCGGCGCCGAGATCGCCAACCTGCCCAATCCCCGGCGCGAGGCGGACGAGAACGAGCTTGAGGTCGTCAACGATCGTTTCCTGGGCCTGGGGCTCGACCCCGTGCGTCTGGAAGACGGGCTGCTGGCCGAGGTGCGAGAGATCGCGGCGCGTTACGCCGACCGGGCCGACCGCAGCAAGATCGCCTGCGTTTCCAACTGGCGCTCCGCCAAGGCCTAGGCGCGGACGAGGCTCCAGGTCTGGTCGGTCGAGCGGAAGCCGCCGGAGGCGGCCCGCTCGAAGGTGAGCACGGCGCGGCCATCGGCATCGGTCAGTTCGAGGCCCAGCGGGATCGGCCGCCAGCCCGCGATGTCCAGGCCGCAGCCGGGGGCGACCTGGACCTCCATCATGGGCGCGGCCGGGCTGCCGGCCGTCACCGGCCGATCATCGGCCACAAGGCCGAGCGCGCACGGTCCGGCCGGGCCGGAAAGCGTCCAGGGCCCCAGCAGTTCGGCGGTTTCGGTCAGGGCGGGGGCGGTCATGGCCGGTGGCTCCTCGGCTCGGGGCGCGACGTCCTCGCCGCAACCAGCGGCGCCCGTCACGGCCGCGCCACCGATGATTATTGCAAGTTTCACGCGTATTTTCC
Source organism: uncultured Brevundimonas sp. (assembly GCA_946481425.1). The sequence goes on along the minus strand of CAMLNT010000180.1, from coordinate 3,058 downwards.
TCGCTGCGGGACAATCCGCCGCTTGGCGCCGCCCTTATAGCAGCATAGCGTGCAACGGCCTGCGCGCCATGCGTGGGGGGTCGTATGCCTTGGGAGTGAGATCATGTGCATCGTTTGCGCCGATATGTCGGGCCAATTCCGTCGAACGGAATTCCTGCCTGAAGACCTCGCGATCGATCGCGGCATCTCGTCCGCACAGCGCGCCCGACAGGAAGGCCCGCTCGCCTTCCTCGATGCTGACGGTCGCGGCGGCTTCGGTCCGAACGGCAAGCCCTCCCTGAGCCCGGCGGACGCCGGAGCGCAGATCACGCGATCGAACCAGAGCTGGGCGACCTCGCTGGGCCAGGCCGCCACGGTGACCTACGCCTATCGCTCGAATGCCCCGACAACCATGCCGTCGGACACCTCGGGCTTCACCCGTTTCACCCAGGTCCAGATCGAGGCGACCGAGCTGATGCTCGCGGCCTGGTCGGACGTGGCGCAGATCACCTTCGTCAACCAGGGCACCGGCACCACGGGCGAGACGGCCTATTCCGACACCGCCACCATGCTGTTCGGTAACTATTCCGCCGGCCAGGGAGGCGCGGCGGCCTTTGCCTATCTGCCGGGCGGCATGCCGGGCCAGACGGCGACCGGCTCCAACGCGGGCAACGTCTGGGTCAATTCCAGCCTGGCCTACAACGCCACGCCGACATATCTCGGCTACGGCTACCAGGTGCTGCTGCACGAGATCGGTCACGCGATCGGCCTGAGCCATCCGGCGGACTACAACGCCGGCGAGGGTGTTTCGATCACCTATCAGGCGCATGCCCAGTATTATGAGGATTCCCGCCAGTACACGGTGATGAGCTACTTCAGCGAGACGGTGACCGGGGGCGCGTTCCTCGGCCGCTACTCGTCGGCTCCGCTGCTGGACGACATCGCGGCGACACAGCGTCTGTACGGCGCCAACATGACCACGCGGACCGGCGATACGGTCTATGGCTTCAACTCGAACGCCGGGCGGATCTGGTACGACGCGACCCAGGGCGGCGGGTCTCAGGCCGTCATCTTCGCGGTCTGGGATGCGGGCGGCACCGACACGCTCGACTTCTCGGGTTATGCGCAGAACGGCCTCATCGACCTGCGCCAGGGACATTTCTCCAGCGTCGGCAGCCTGACCGGCAACGTCTCGATCGCCATGGGCGCGGTCATCGAGAACGCCATTGGCGGCGGCGGCGCCGACACCCTGATCGGCAACAGCGCCAATAACCGTCTGCGCGGCAACACGGGCAATGACACCCTCGACGGGGGCGCCGGTTCGGACACCGCCGTCTACGCCGGTCCGCAGGCCAACTACACGGTCACGGCCGGCACCGAGACGGTCAACGGCGTCTCCTACCGCATCGTCACGGTCACGGGGCCCGAGGGCACCGACATCCTGCGCAATGTGGAGTCGATCAGCTTCTCGAACGGAACGATCGCGGCGCCGACGGCGGCGGCGGGCATCATCATCGAAGGCGACACGACGGCCGACAGCATCACCGGCACCACCTATGCCGACTGGATCTTCGGCGCGGGCGGCACGGACACCCTCAACGGTGGCGACGGCGCCGACCGCATCAACGGCGGGGCGGGCGCCGACACCCTCGACGGCGGCGCCGGGACGGACACGGTCGACTACGCCGGCAGCGCCGCGGGCGTCACGGTCAACCTTACGGCGGGAACCGCGGCGGGCGGCGGCGGGGCCGACACCCTGTCGAACTTCGAGAACATCGACGGCACGACCTACAGCGATACCCTGACCGGCAACGGCCTGGCCAACCGGATCGACGGTATCTCTGGCGTGGACACCCTGAACGGCGAAGGCGGAAACGACGTCCTGATCGCCGGCGCCGGCACCCTTGTCGGGGCACCGGACGTGATCAAGCCCAACAACCAGGCGAACCTGTCGATCGGTACAGCGGTCAACATCGACGCCAACTTCGACAAGATCGACGACCCGGGCGTCCAGAACGCGACGACTGTCCCGCATGCCGTTATCCGCGGGACCGCCTCGGGCGGCGGCCGCGAATACTATGCCTTCACCGTTGGTGCGGGTGTCCAGGCGACCTTCGACATTGCGTCGGCCACCTTCGACACCGTGCTGGTGATCTTCGATTCCGCGGGCAACCAGCTGTCGCTGAACGACGACGATCCGAACGGCGGCACCGCCTCGTTCCTGACCTACACCTTCCCGACGGCCGGCACCTACTATGTGGCGGTCGGCGCCTGGACGGCGCAGGCCAGCACGGCCGGCATCCCGCCGTACAACGGCCAGTATGTCCTGAACGTCTCGATCCCGAACCACAGCTTCGTCGAGGCGGTGGGTCTGGGCTCCACGCTGAACGGCGGCGAGGGCGACGATCAGATGTTCGGCGGCGTGTCCAACGACACGTTCAATGGCGGCAACGGCTCCGACACGGCGGTCTTCGCCGGCAACCGGTCGGCCTGGACCATCACCGACAATGGCGGCGGCAGCTTCACGATCTCCAACGGAAGCCAGACCGACACCCTGACGGGTGTCGAGTTCGCCCAGTTCGCCGACCAGACCGTGTCGCTCGGTGGAGCGCCGGTCGGCCCGACGCCGGGGGACGACACACTGCAAGGCTCTGATGGCGACGACATCATCGACGGCCTGGGGGGCAACGATATCATTTACGGCCTAGGTGGTCGTGACCACGTGTTCGGATCGGCCGGCTCCGACGTCCTGCTGGGCGGGGCGGGCAATGACACCCTGGACGGCGGATCTGACATCGACCGGCTGGTCGGAGAGACGGGCGACGACATCTATTACGTCACCGCCGGCGACGAGGTGATCGAGAATGCCGCCGAGGGCTATGACGCGGTCTACGCCTCGGCCGACCACACGCTCGCGGCGAACGTAGAGTGGCTGGCCCTAACGGGCTCGGCCGTCAGCGGGACGGGCAACAACCTGGACAACATCATCTACGGCAACACCCTGGCCAACGCCATCAACGGCGGGGCCGGCTCCGACGTCCTGCTGGGCGGGGCGGGCAATGACACCCTGGACGGCGGA
>CAMLNT010000179.1 GCA_946481425.1 uncultured Brevundimonas sp. | reverse complement strand
CTGCTGGAACGCCGCCGCATGGCGCCGGTTCGCATCCAGCCCTCTCAGCGCAAGGCCGAGACGGTTGCGCCCGCCAAGACCCGCCTGTCGAGCCGGCAACTGGCCCTCGTGACCCGCCAACTCGCGACGCTGATCTCGGTCGCCCCGCTGGAGGAGGCGCTGCGCACCCTCGCGCTCCAGGCCGAGAAGCCCGCGGTCCGCCGCATCCTGGAAGCCACCCACGCCGGCGTGCTCGAGGGTTTCCGCTTGTCCGACGCCATGGCCCGCCAGCCCAGGGCCTTCCCGCCGCTCTATCGCGCGATGATCTCCGCGGGCGAGGCCTCGGGAGCCCTGCCGTCGATCCTGGAGCGCCTCGCCGACCTGCTGGAAAAGGAACAGGCCGTCCGCGCCCGGGTCACAACCGCGCTGGTCTATCCGATCGTGCTGGCTGCCGTGGCCATCATCGTCGTCGCCTGCCTGATGGCCTTCGTGGTGCCCAAGGTCGTCGACCAGTTCGAGAGCATGGGCCAGTCCCTGCCGCTCCTGACCCGCCTCGTCATCGGCCTGTCGGACGCCGTCCGGCTCGGATGGTGGGCGATCCTCGGCGGCATCGCCCTGGCCGTGCTCCTGTTCCTGCAGGCCCTGCGCCGACCGGCGTTCAAGCTGGCGTTCGACGGCTGGCTCCTGCGCCTGCCGATGCTGGGCAAGCTGATCCGTGACCTGAACGCCGCCCGCATGGCCCGGACCCTGTCGACGATGATCGCCTCGGGTCTTCCGGTGCTGGAGGGGCTCCAGATCACGACGCCGACGATCCGCAACGCCGTCCTTCGCCGCGCCACCGAACAGATGGCTGCCGACATCCGCGAAGGCGGCGGTCTGTCCGCAGCGATGCGCCGCGCCAGTGTCTTCCCGCCGATCCTCGTGCACATGACCGCCTCGGGCGAGAACGCCGGCCGGCTCGAGCCGATGATGGAGCGCGCCGCCGACTATCTCGAGCGCGAGTTCTCGACCTTCACCTCGGTAGCTCTGAGCCTGCTCGAGCCCGCCATCATCATCCTGATGGGCGGCATCGTGGCCGTGATCGTGCTGTCGATCCTGCTGCCCATCCTCCAGATCAACACCCTGGCCCTGAGTTGACCGCCATGACCCATGCGTCCCTTCGCCGTCTCGCCAAGCTGCGCCGTCAGCGCCGCACGCGCGCCGGATTCTCCCTCGTCGAGCTGATGGTCGTCATCGTCATCCTCGGCCTGCTGGCGACCGTGGTGGTGCTGAACGTCCTGCCCGCGCGCGACCGGGCGATGGTCGAGAAGGCCGGCGTCGACGTCGCCATGCTGGAGAGCGCCGTCGACACCTACCGGCTGGACAACCTGACCTATCCGCCGACGCTGGAGGCCCTGGTCGAGGCCCCCGCCGGTCTGGAGCGCCCGGATCGCTATCGCGCCGGCGGCTATGTCCGCGACCTGCCGGAAGATCCCTGGGGCAACGCCTATCAGTACCAGCAGCCGGGCCGGCACGGCGCGGTCGACATCTGGTCCTTCGGCGGCGACGGCCAGGCGGGAGGCGAGGGCCATGACGCCGACATCGGCAACTGGCAATAGGAAGGCGCGCGCCGGCCTGACGCTGGTCGAGCTGATGATCGTTCTGGTCATCCTCGGCCTGGCGGGCGCCGCCGTCGTCATGACCCTGCCGGACCCGACGCCCAGTCTCGACCGCGAGGCTGAGGTCTTCGCCGCGCGCCTCGTCCGCGCGCGTGAGGAAGCCATCCTGACCAACCGCACGGTCGAGGTCGCCGCCGACGGCGAGGGGTACGCCTTCCGCATCCGTCGCCCCGGCGAGCGCGTCGCCCTGGACGCCCCGCCGTTCGAACCCGTCCAGTGGGCTCAGGGCGCCGCCGCACAGCAGGCCGTTCTCTTCGTCTTCGATCCCACCGGCGCTGCGGAGCCTGCCGATCTGGCCCTCAGCCGCGCCGAGGACCGCGCGCTGGTCTCCGTGGACGCCGCCGGGGAGGTCACCTTCCATGCGGGCTAGGCGCGCCGGCCGGGACGGCTTTTCCCTGATCGAGCTGCTGGTCGCCCTCGCGGTCTTCAGCCTGGCCGCGGTCGCCCTGCTGAACCTGGCGGGCGAGAGCACCCGCACGGCCGCGACGCTGGAAGAGCGCGTCATGGCCGGGGTCATCGCCGACAACCGCACCGTCGAGGCCGTCGCGCCCGAGACGCCTCCCGCGCCCGGCCTCACAGAAGGCGTCGACCGCCTCGCCGCGCGAGACTGGCGCTGGACCCGCCTGATCACCGCCACCGCCGACCCGGACATCCTTCGGGTTGAGGTTCGCGTCACCCTCGGCGGTTCCGCGACCTTGGCCGAGGTCATCGCCTTCCGGAGCGCGCGGCGATGAGGGCGGGCTTCACCCTGGTCGAGATGCTGGTGGCCCTGGCCGTCTTCGGGCTGGTCGCGGCCGCGGGCGTGGCCGTCACCGGCTATGCCGTCGTGACCCGCGACGCGGTCGCGGAGCGTTCGGACGAGCTCGCCGCCTTCCAGCGTCTGCGCGGCCTCATCAAGTCCGACCTCGCCCAGGCCGCCGTGCGCCGCACACGCGACGCGGCCGGGCAGGGCGCCCGTCAGGCCTTCTCCGGTTCGCCCGAAGGCCGCCCCCTGATGTCGCTGGTCCGCCGGGGCTGGGAGAACCCCGACGCCGATCCGCGCGCCTCCGCCCAGTATGTCGAATACGCCGTCCGCGACGGCCGGCTGGAGCGCCGCGCCCGCCGCGCGCTCGACGGCGCCCCGCTGGGCGAGCCCCAGATCCTCGCCGAGGGTGTGACCGAGGCCCGCATCGCCTTCCTCTGGCGCGATCAGTGGATCGAGGCCTGGGAGGCCGCGCCCCCCGACGCCACGCCCCAGGCCGTTCGCCTCGACCTGACGCTCGAAGGTCTGGGTCCGGTCAGCCAGATGTTCCTCGCGCCGGGCGGCCAGCCATGAGGAAGCCGCACGAAACCGGGGTGGCGCTTCTGACCGTCCTTTTGCTGGTGGCGGTGATGGCGGCTGTTTCCACCGCCATCCTCGACGACATCCGCTTCGGCGTCCGCCGCGTCGAGAACGCCCGCAACGTTGGCCAGGCCCAGTGGTACGCGCTCGGCGCGGAAAGCCTCGCCCAGGCCCGCATCCGCCGCCTGTTCGAAACCGATCCCAACCGCACGCCGGATCCCGCCCAGTGGAACGGTCGGGCCTTTGAATTCCCGACCGACGACGGCGGCATGATCCGCGCCTCGATTGCTGACGGCGGCGCCTGCTTCAACCTGAACAGCGTGGTCGAGGGCCGTGGCGACCTGTTCATGCGGCGCGAGCTCGGAATCGAGCAGTTCGAAGCCCTGCTGACCGCGCTGAACATCGGTCGCGCCCGCGCGCTTGCGGACACTCTGGCCGACTGGATCGACACGGATTCCTTCCGCGAGGCGCAGGGCGGCGAGGACGAGGCCTATGCGTTGGGCGCCGAGGCCTACCGCACGGGCGGGACTCTGCTCACGGAAGTGAGCGAGCTGCGGGCCATAAGCGGCTTCGACGCGGCGACCTACCGGCGCATTCGGCCCTATGTCTGCGCCCTGCCGACGTCGGATCTGACGGCCCTGAATCTCAACACCATCCCGCTCGACCGGCCCGAGCTGATCACCATGCTGACGTCGGGCGCCGTCCAGCCGGGCGCCGCCCGCGGCGTGCTGGCCGCCCGTCCGCGCGGCGGCTGGAACGAGGCCGCCGACTTCTGGCTGTCGCCCGCCATGCGCGCGGTCGCGCCGACCGACGCCATGCTCGATCAGACGCGTCTGATCACCCGCTTCTTCACCCTGACCGCCGAGGTCGACCAGACGGGATCGGAGGTCGTCATGACCGCCCTTCTGGAACGCACCCCGGCTGGTCCCGTGCGCCTGCGCGCCCGCCGCTGGACCTTCGAGGAATGACCCCCATCCGTCTCATCATCCTGCCGACCTCGGCCGAGGCGTCCTGCCGGCAGATCCTGTTCGGCCCCGACGATCAGGTCATCGAGGACAGCCGGCTGGAATACGGCGGCCCCTGGCTCGACGGCGCGCCCGTCGTGCTGGCCGCCCCCGGTCAGGACATCCTGTTCCGTCGCCTCGCCCTCCCGACCGGCTCGCGCGCCCAGGCCCAGGCCGCCGCCGCGCTGGCCATGGAGGCCGAAACCGCCTCAGAGCGCGACACCCTGCTGGTCGCCGCAGGCACGCCGGGGCCAGACGGCCTGTCGCCGGTCTGCGCGGTCGAGGCGACGCGCCTGCGCGCCTGGACTGAGGTCGCCCGCGCCCTCGGCGTCGAGCCCGACGTGATCCTGCCCGATTATCTGCTCGTGCCGGACAACGACGACGCCGTCCACACAATGGAATTCGGCGACCGCACCGCCGTACGCGGGCAGGGTCTCGCCATGGCGGGCGAGCGGGGGCTCATTCCGCTGTTGCTGGATGGCCGCATGGCGCTCGCCCTGCCCTGGTCGGCCGAGCGTCTGATCGCCATCGCCCAGGCCTGCCGCCACCCCGTCCTGAACCTCAAGCCCACCCCGCCCAGGCCGGCCCTCGATCGGCGGCTGGTCACGCTGGCCGCCATCGTGATCCCGCTCATCTTCCTGTCGCTGGCAGGCAGCGGATCGTC
>CAMLNT010000178.1 GCA_946481425.1 uncultured Brevundimonas sp. | reverse complement strand
CCATGGAATACGCCCTGGGCGGCCGGGTGGTGCGGACGCACGACTTCCAGGAGGGCGTCCGCTCGGTCATCGTCGACAAGGACAATGCGCCGAACTGGAAGCCGGAGACGCTGGAAGGCGTGACGGACGCGATGCTGGACGGGTTCTTTGAGCCTCTGCCGGCGGATGAGGCGTGGACGCCGATCGGCTGAGAGTCAGTGTCGAAAGGCCCTCACACTGTCCTTTGCTGACAGGACCGGTGTCATGGGCGCGGTCCGCAAAACACCCTGCCAACCCTGCCAAACCGTGCCAACCCTGCCATTCGGGTCGCGTCGTGCTGACGATGTCAAAGATCGCGCGCGCAGAATAGTGGGGCGGGCGTGAGCGGGGATGAAGCCCGCTTTCCGGGCCCATTGCTCGGCGGGATAGGGTGGATGAGCGCCCGGCAAGTGAGGCGGCCGGCCGTGTGAAGGGCGAGGGGTAAGCCTTGCCGGACAAGGCTCCGCATGCGTGCCCGATCCTGAACCGCTTGCCCCTCATTCTGCCCTTCGGGCACCTGCTCCCGCTGGGAGTAGCAATCCAAAGCGGGGATGGGTTGCGCGTGAAAAATTATTCGCGCCTAGTCAGCGGGGTTTGGGAGAGGCCGCATGAAACGTCTGATGATCGCTGTCGCCTTGGGTCTGGCGGGGTGCGCCACAGCCAGCGATCGCGCAGCTGAGACTGCCATGAGAGCCGCGGAAGACGCCGCCCTGGCCGCCGACGCGGCGTCAGATCTCGCGGCAGAACTGGACAGCCTCTACACGCTCGCGATCGTCGATCCCCGCCGCCCCGCTGCCGAGGTCGAGCGCGATCCACTGCGTCATCCGGCGGACATGCTGCATTTCATCGGCCTGATGCCCGGCGACCACATCGCCGACATCCGGCCCGAGGAAGGCTATTTCAGCCGTCTGTTCGCGCCGGTGGTGGGAGAGGCGGGGCAGGTTTACGCCTTCGTGCCGACCCTGACGGCGGGGCGGGAACAGGCCTTCGCGGAGGGCCTCCAGCGCGACTACGGCAATGTCACGCCCGTGATCGGGCTGCTGGACGAGATGAGCTTCGACCAGCCGCTCGACGTCGTCTTCATGGGGCAGGAGTATCACGACTTCCACATCGATCGGTTCGACGTGGACGTGGCCGAGATGAACCGGCGGGTGTTTCAGGCCCTGCGGCCCGGCGGAGTCTATGTCATCCTGGATCATTCGGGGCGGCCGGGGACGGGCAACACCGAGGTCGCGACCCTGCATCGGATCGAGGGCGCGTTCCTGAGGCGGGAGGTCGAGGCAGCGGGGTTCGTCTTCGAGGCCGAGACCCGCGTCGTGGCCAATCCGGCCGATCCCCTCGACATCAGCGTCTTCGACGAGAGCATTCGCGGACGCTCCGACCAGTTCGTCTATCGCTTCCGCAGACCGGAATAGGAGCCGACATGCGCATTCTGGTGACCGTTTCGATCGCCGCCCTTCTGGCCGCTGCGTCCGTGAACGCCCAGGAGATCCCCGCCTATGTGACGTCAGCCCTGTCCGACAGCAGCCGTCCGGCCGCGGATGTGGAACGCGACGCCGCGCGCCATGCCGCTGAAGTGCTGGTGCTGACGGGCGTCGAGCCCGGCGACCATGTGGCCGATCTCGTGGTCGGGGGCGGCTATTTCACCCGTCTGTTCTCATCGATCGTGGGGCCTGAGGGGCATGTCCATGCCTGGCAGCCGGGCGAGTTCGTGGCCTTCCAGGCTTCGTATGGAGAGCAGCTCCAGGCGGTCGACGCGGCCTATGACAACGTCTCGGGCCAGACCAACGCCTTCGCCGACCTGGACCTGCCGGAAGGCACGCTGGATCTGGCGTTCACGGCCCAGAACTATCACGACTTCCACCTGGACCCGTTTCCTGACACGACGGCGGGATCGGTGAATGCGGAGGTGTTCTCGGCGCTGAAGCCGTGCGGGCGATACTTCGTGATCGACCATCATGCCGCGGCCGGAAGCGGGCTTTCAGCCGCCCAAACCTTGCACCGGATCGATGCGGCGGCTGTGACCGAGGAGATTCAGGCGGCCGGGTTCCAGTTGATCGGGACCAGCGACCTTCTGGAAAACGCCGAAGACCCGCTCACGGCCAACGTCTTCGATGAGGCGATCCGGGGCCGCACCAGTCAGTTCATCCTCATCTTCCAGAAGCCGGGGGACGCCTGTCCGGTCGCATGAGGCTGGCCTGAGGCGGTCGACGGCGCTAGGACCCGTCCCAGCTTTCGGGAGTGAGTCACATGACCAAGATCGCCTTCATCGGCCTGGGCAACATGGGCGGCGGGATGGCCGCGAACCAGGCGAAGGCCGGGCATGCGGTCAAGGCGTTCGACCTGTCGCAGGCGGCGCTGGACCGGGCCAAGGACAACGGCTGCGATCCGGTCGGGTCGGTCGTCGAGGCGGTCAAGGACGCCGACATCGTCATCACCATGCTGCCGGCCGGGCCGCATGTCCTTAAGGTCTATTCCGAAGAAATCATCGGGGCGGCGCCGACGTCTGCCCTTCTGCTCGACTGTTCGACCATCGACGTGGACACGGCGAGGAAGGTCGCGGGGCTGGCGAAGGACGCGGGCTATGTGTTCGCCGATGCGCCGGTGTCGGGCGGGACGATGGCGGCGGACGCCGGAACGCTGGCCTTCATGGTCGGATGCGACGAGGCCGAGTTCAGCCGGATCGAGACAGCGCTGGAGCCCATGAGCCGCGCGACCTTCCGTGCCGGCGACCACGGGGCGGGACAGGCGGCCAAGATCTGCAACAACATGGTGCTTGGCATCACCATGCTGGCGACGTGCGAGGGCGTGGCCCTGGCCGAGAAGCTGGGCCTGGATCCCGAAAAGCTGTTCGAGATCATGGCCAAGTCGTCGGGCCAGAGCTGGTCGGTGACGACCTACTATCCGTGGCCGGGCCCGGTGCCGACCGCGCCTTCGAACCGGAACTACGACGGCGGGTTCGCCACGGCGATGATGCTCAAGGATCTGAAGCTGGCCCAGGACGCGGCGGCCAAGTCGGGGGCCTCCACGCCGCTCGGCGCCCAGACCGAGGCCCTGTTCCAGATGTTCAACGGGTTGGGCTACGGCGGACGGGACTTCTCGGCGATCCTGCAGATGCTGCGCGGCAAACTGGACGAGCTGCCGAAGGGCTGATTTGACGTCGATCAAGGCAAGGCTACCGCGCGGCAGGTCACCGTCGCTCATGGTTTGTCCCGATTCTGAGAACCGTTATCAATTAAGCCCCTGCGCTGGATTTCCGCGTCCGGTTCATGGACATTTGGGCGCCGCGGGAGCATTACCCCGCGCAAATCTGGAACCGCCGAGTCACACGGACTTGTTCGACTACCGAGCCGCTTTCGAAACCGCCATCGAGCAGGTCAAGGGCGAGGGGCGCTATCGCGTCTTCGCCGACCTGAAGCGTCGCCGTGGGGAATTCCCGCGCGCGGTGCGCCGGCGCGAGGACGGGTCCGAACAGGACGTCGTGGTCTGGTGCTCGAACGACTACCTCGGCATGGGCCAGCACCCGGTAGTGCTGGACGCCATGAAGGCGGCGGTCGATGAGGCCGGGGCGGGCGCGGGTGGCACCCGCAACATCTCGGGCACGACGCGCTATCACGTCGATCTGGAACGCGAGCTGGCGGACTGGCACGGCAAGGAAGCCGCGCTGCTGTTCACCTCGGGCTATGTGGGCAACGAGGCGACGCTTTCGACGCTCCAGAAGATCCTGCCGGGCCTGATCACCTTCTCGGATGCGTTGAACCACGCCTCGATGATCGCCGGCATCCGCCAGGGCGGCGGCGAGCGGCACGTGTTCCGCCACAACGATCTCGAGCACCTCGAAAGCCTGCTGGCCGCGGCGCCCGCCGATGCGCCCAAGCTGATCGCCTTCGAGAGCGTCTATTCGATGGACGGCGACATCGCCGACCTGGCCGGGACGATCGCTCTGGCCAAGAAGTATGGCGCGATGACCTATCTCGACGAGGTTCATGCAGTCGGCCTCTACGGCGAGACCGGCGCGGGCATCGCCGAGCGCGACGGCGTGCTGGGCGAGATCGACATCATCGAATGCACGCTCGGCAAGGCCATCGGCGTGATGGGCGGCTATATCGCGGCGGATGCGGCGGTATGCGATGCGATCCGGTCGTGGGCCTCGGGGTTCATCTTCACGACCAGCCTGCCGCCGGCCCTGACGGCGGGGGCGCTGGCCTCGGTCCGGCATCTCAAGGCGCATCCGGAACTGCGGACGGCCCATCAGGAGCGCGCGGCGGCGCTGAAGGCGCGGTTCCAGGCCGTGGGCATCCAGGTGATGGAGAGCTCGACCAGCCACATTGTGCCGGTGTTCGTCGGCGATCCGGTCCACTGCAAGATGGTCTCGGACATGCTGCTCGAGGAGTTCGGCGTCTACGTCCAGCCGATCAACTATCCGACCGTGCCGCGCGGGACCGAGCGCCTGCGCTTCACCCCGTCGCCGGACCATTCCGACGCCATGATGGACGCCCTGGTCGAGGCCATGGACAAGCTCTGGACCCGCTGCAACGTCGCACGGATGCCGGCGGTCGCCTGAGCGCCGTCTTACACAACATATTGTAACCCTCCCCCCTGAAGGACTAGATATGCGCCCCTGAACCAAGCCTCGGGGACGCCTGTGACCGCCTTTAC
>CAMLNT010000177.1 GCA_946481425.1 uncultured Brevundimonas sp. | reverse complement strand
TTCAGAGACGACGGCTGGCGAAGACGGGGCCCCCGCGCCGGATGGCGCGACGCCGGACGCGGCGCCTTCCGATGGGCTCAGCGTCTATACCGCGCTGGACCTCGCTGACTGCGAGATCACCGCGCGGTACGAAGAGGGGGCCGGGACGGACTGGCGCTGCGAGGGACGCAACGGCGTGCCGCTGCTGGTGCGGGAATCTGACGGCCGGTTCGACATCGACGCCGGTGTAACGGGCAGTGCGCCGGGCATCGGCCCCTTCAACAACCCCGGCCCACGGGTCGAATGGCGCGGTCCGGCGGCTTCGCCCTATGCGATCATCTATCGCCTGGTCTCGGCCACGCCCGAGGCCGAGGGCCAGACCTGGCTGGTCGTGGAGACGATCGGCACGGTCTCCGCTCCCGGTTGCCCGGTCGCCGTGATCGAGGGCGGCGTCCCTTCGGCCAACGTCAGGGCGCGGGAGGAGGCCGACACGCGGGCCCGCACCTTCCGGTGCGATGTGGATGAGCCGACGCGGGTAGGGGCCTAGCGTTCCTTCCAGCGCTTGATGACGCCCGAGAAGGTCATCACTGTCCGCTCGCCGACCGAAATCCGGCCACGCACGAAGATCAGCGAGCCGCCGGCGCGCACGACCTCGCCCGTCGCCTCGACGAGATCGCCGACACGGGCCGCGTCCACGAAGGTCGAATCCAGTTGCACGGTCACGCCGTTGGATCCTTCCATCTCCTGATAGGCCGTCTGGAACAGAGCGATGTCGGCGAAGGTCATCAGGCAGCCGCCGTGCATGCGGCCGCCGGCGTTCATGTGCTTCTGCTCGGCGCGGAAGGCGCAGCGCATCGAGCCGTCGGGATCGGGGCGGAAATAGAAGGGGCCGACCGTCTGGTCGAAGGTGTCCTTCAGATCATAGGTCGTCCAGCCGGCGAACTCGCCCTCCTCGACGATCTTCTTGGCGACCATGGCGGACCTTTCCTCTGACGAAGCCAGCCTATAGGACGGACCCGTGCCGCGTTGGAACAGGCGGCAGACCCTTTTTGCGAGTTTCGATGCTGAACCGGCTCGTCGCTCTCGCCTGCTCGGCGAGCGATGTGATCCTCGAAATCTATGGCCGCGCCGACACCGGCGCGCGCGCCAAGACGGATGGGTCGCCCGTCACCGAGGCCGACGCCCGGGCCGAGGCGCTTATCCTCGAGGGGTTGGCCGAGCACTATCCCGACATCCCCGTCGCCGCCGAGGAATCCATTGCGGCTGGCCATCGGCCCGAGTGTGGCGACCGCTTCTTCCTCGTCGACCCGCTCGACGGCACGCGCGAATTCATCCGCCGCACCGGGGAGTTCACGGTCAATATCGCCCTGGTGGAATCCGGACGGCCGACCGTCGGCGTCGTGGTGGCGCCAACCACGGGCATCGTCTATGCGGCCGACGCCGACGGCGCGAAAAAGGCGATCTATCGGGACGGAGAACTTTCCGGCTGGACGCCGATCGCCGCGCGCCCGGCGCCGCCCGCCGGCCTGAAGGTCGTGGCCAGCCGGACCAGCCTGAATGCCGAGACAAAGGCCTATCTGGATACCCTGCCCGTCGCTGAACTGGTGCAGGCCAGCTCCTCGCTGAAGCTCTGTTTGCTGGCGGAGGGCTCGGCCGATCTCTATCCGCGGATGGGCTGCACCATGGGCTGGGACATCGCCGCGGGCGACGCCATCCTGCGGGCGGCCGGCGGCATGGTTCGGACATTCGACGGCCGCCTGTTGACCTACGAACCGGGCCGGGTGGCGGGTGGCGAGCCGTTCGAGAACCCCTGGTTCGTCGCGTCCGGCGATTTTGACCCCGCGGACCTGAGCCGCGAAGCATCTTCTGAAGGGAGCCCCGCATGACCGAGAGGGTTGTAGTCGTCACCGGCGCGTTCGGCGCCCTGGGCCGCGCCGTGGTGGCCATGGCGCATTCGCACGGGTTGCGCGTCGTCGCCATCGATCATGCCGACGAGCCGTCGGGCGATGTCGATGCGGACGGGGTCTGGGGCGGCGTTGACCTGACCGACGCCTCCGAGGCCGACGAGGCCATGGCGTCGATCGCCCAGGCCTTCGGCCGGATCGACGCGCTGGTGAATATCGCGGGCGGGTTCGTCTGGGAGAAGGTCGATGGCGCGGACAACGCGTCCTGGGAGCGGATGCACGCCCTGAACCTGACAACCGCGCTGAACGCCTCACGCGCGGCCCTTCCACATCTGGCGGATAGCGGCGACGGTCGGATCGTCAACATCGGGGCCAAGGGCGCCCTGACGGCCGCGGCCGGGATGGGCGCCTATGCGGCGTCCAAGGCCGGGGTACATCGCCTGACGGAAGCGCTGGCCGAGGAACTCAAGGGGCGGGTCACGGTCAACGCCGTCCTTCCCTCGATCATCGACACTCCGGCCAACCGCAAGGACATGCCGGACGCCGATCCGTCGAAATGGGTAACGCCCGACGAGGTCGCGGCGGTTATCCTGTTCCTGGCCTCGCCCGAGGCGAGTGGCGTGACCGGCGCCCTGATCCCGGTCGCCGGGAGAGTGTGAGCCATGTCCGATCCTATCGAAGCCGCCATCTTTGAACGGCTGTCCAAAGTCGATCCGCAAGGGCTGGGCAAGGCCAGCATCGAGCCCGCCGACGTGGCCAAGGTCATGCAGGCGGACCAGTGGCAGCGCGTGTTGCCCAAGGTGAAGACGACCGCGCTCGGCCTCATGCGGCAGGGCAAGCTGGTGATCACCAAGAAGGGCAAGGCGATCGATCCGGCCAAGATGAAGGGCGTGATCCGGCTGCGCTTGCCCACTGCCGACGAAGCCGCCGCAATGCCCGCGCCGCCGGCTGCCGACGACACCGACGACTGAATGCTGCGGCTCGCCGCTCTTTTGATCGGCCTGGTGGCGCTGGCGGCCTGCGCGCCAGCGATGCAGACGCCGCAGCTCACGCCGAGCGGTTTCAGCGGCCCGCGTCTGGAAGCGGACGCCCTGATCGCCGAGGACGGGGCGCGGCTGCCGCTTGCGGTCTGGCGGCCGCAGGGCTCGCCGCGCGCGGTGATCGTGGCCCTTCACGGCATGAACGACAGCCGTTCTACCTGGTGGATGGCCGGTCCCTGGTGGGCTGAGCAGGGCGTCGTGACCTATGCGTACGACCAGCGTGGGTTCGGGGACGCGCCCGAGCGCGGCCTGTGGGCCGGCGAGCATCTGCTGACCGGCGACCTGCGGACGGCCGTGCGGCTGGCGCGCCAGGCCCACCCCGGCGTGCCGGTCGCGGTCGTCGGCGAAAGCCTGGGCTCGTCAGTGATCATCGCGGCGATGGCGTCAGACAATCCTCCCGCGGCCGATCGGGTCGTCCTGACGGCCCCGGCGGTTTGGGGATGGTCCGCGCAGCCGGTTCCGAACCGCGTCGCCCTCTGGGTCGCGGCTCGGCTTCTGGGCGAGACGGCGGTGGAACCGCCCGAGTTCGTCACGCGCGACATCTACGCTTCGGACAACATCCTGGAGCTGTACAGGATGGGTCGAGACCCGGCGATGACGCTGACGACGCGTTTCGACGCGGTTTATGGACTGGTCGACATCATGGAGACGGCCTCGCGCGATCTCGAACACGTGCGGCCTCCTGTCGCGTACCTTTACGGCGGACGCGACCAGCTCATCGCCATGGAGCCGACCCGTCGCGCCCTGACCCGCCTTCCGCCAGGAGCCCGCACTGCCTTTTATCCTGACGGGCATCACCTGCTGACCCGCGATCACGAAGCCGAGGCCGTCATGGCCGATGTCCTGGCGTTCGTGCTGGATCCCACCGCTCCGTGGCCTTCAGGGGCCGGGCCGATTCCGGTGAATGAACGCTGATCAGGCTTGGGGGCGGGGTTGCCCTAGGGGGAGGAGGGGGCTAAGGGGCGCCCCACAAACCATTCCCCCTTCAACAGATCACGGGTTCTCCATGACCCTCTTCGATTCGCCGTCCTTCGCGGGACACGAGGGCGTACACGCCTTTCATGACCCCAAGACCGGCCTGAAGGCCATCGTCGCGGTCCACTCGACCGCGCGCGGTCCGGCCGTCGGCGGTTGCCGCATGTGGAACTACGCCACAGCCGAGGACGCGCTGACCGACGTGCTGCGCCTGTCCAAGGGCATGAGCTACAAGAACGCGGTCGCCGACCTCGAGATGGGCGGCGGCAAGTCGGTCATCATCGGTGACGCCAAGACGCAGAAGACGCCTGAGCTGTTCCAGGCCTTCGGCCGATTCCTGAACACCCTGGGCGGTTGCTACTATTCGGCCGAGGACGTCGGCGTGTCGGTGGCCGACATCGCCGAGGCGCGCAAGGCGACGGAATATGTGCTGGGCCTGTCCGACGGTCCGTGGGGCTCGGGCGATCCGAGCCCGGTCACGGCCGAGGGCGTGTTCCGCTCGACGCTGGTGACCGCCCGGCGCCTTTGGAACCAGGACGACCTGAACGGCCTGACCATTTCGGTGCAGGGCGCGGCCGGCCACGTCGGCGCCTACCTCTGCGACAAGCTGCATTCGGCCGGCGCCAAGCTGATCGTCACGGACATCAACGAAGCCGTGCTGCGCGAAGTCGCCGAGCGCAACAACGCAGAGGTCGTTGCGCCAGACGCGATCTATGACGTCGCCGCCGACATCTATGCACCCTGCGCCCTCGGCGCGACGCTGAACCCCGAGACCCTGCCGCGCCTGAAGGTGAAGGCGGTGGTCG
>CAMLNT010000176.1 GCA_946481425.1 uncultured Brevundimonas sp. | reverse complement strand
AGCAGGCCAAGGGCTTCTACGGCCGCCGCAAGAACACCATCCGCACCGCCAAGGCCGCCGTCGACAAGGCCGGCCAGTACGCCTACCGCGACCGCCGCAACAAGAAGCGCTCGTTCCGCGCCCTGTGGATCCAGCGCATCAACGCCGCGGCCCGCGAACACGGCATGACCTACTCGCAGTTCATCAACGGCCTGAACAAGGCCGGCATCGAGATGGACCGTAAGGTGCTCGCCGCCGTCGCCGCCGACCAGGCCGCCTTCAAGGCGATCGCCGACAAGGTCTCGGCCGCGCTGAAGTAAGCTTCGCGTCCGTTTCGGACAGCAAAAGCCCCTCGGCCTGCGCCGGGGGGCTTTTTGCTTTGCGCCTCAACCGCTAGACGACACACGCCATGACCGACCTCGCCAGACTAGAGCTCGACCTGATCAACGCCGTCGGCGCCGCGGAGACCTCCGCTGCGCTCGACGACATCCGCGTGGCCGCGCTCGGCAAGTCCGGCACGGTCACGGGCCTCCTGAAAGGCATGGGCGCGCTCTCGCCCGACGAACGCCGCGTTCAGGGCCCCCTGATCAACGGCCTGCGCGACCGCCTGACGGCCGCCCTCGCCGACCGCAAGGAGGCGCTTGAAGCCGCCGAGCTCGACGCCCGCCTGGCCGCCGAGACCATCGACCTGTCCCTGCCCGCGCCGCCGCGCCGCAAAGGCTCGGTCCATCCGACCATGCAGGCCATGGACGAGATCGTCGCCATCTTCGCCGAGATGGGCTTCGCCGTGGCCGAAGGCCCGGACATCGAGGACGACTTCCACAACTTCACGGCGCTCAACTTCCCGCCTGGCCACCCGGCGCGGGAGATGCACGACACCTTCTTCCTGAAGCCCGATCCCGAGACGGGCGAGCGCAAGGTGCTGCGCACCCACACCTCGCCGGTGCAGATCCGCACCATGCAGGTGACGGGCGAGAAGCCCGAGGCCCCCTGGATCGCGTCGGGCCGCACCCCACCGATCCGCATCATCGCGCCCGGCCGGACCTTCCGGAAAGATTCCGACGCCACCCACACGCCGATGTTCCATCAGGTCGAGGGGCTGGTGATCGACCGAGACATCCACATGGGCCACCTGAAGTGGACACTTCAGACGTTCGTCGCCCGCTACTTCGAGCTGGACGGCGTGGACGCCCGATTCCGTCCGCACCACTTCCCCTTCACCGAGCCCTCGGCGGAGATGGACATCCGCTGCGACCGCTCCGGCGGCGAGCTCAAGCTGAACGTCGGCGACAGCTGGATGGAGATCCTCGGCTGCGGGATGGTGCACCCCAACGTGCTGCGCAACTGCGGCATCGATCCGAACGAGTATCAGGGCTTCGCCTTCGGCATGGGTGTCGATCGCCTCGCCATGCTGAAGTACGGCGTGCCGGATCTCAGGCCCATGTTCGAGGCCGACGTCCGTTGGCTTGCCCACTATGGATTCACCGCCGCCCAGGCCCCCTCGGCCGCTTCCGGCCTGAGCTGAGACTGACCATGACCGACACCCCGCCCAACCGCCTCAGCCCGACCGTCTGCCAGAACTATGACGTCGATCATTTCGACGGCGTGATCCTGTCACTGTTCGAACTGTTCCGCGCCAACCTGATCAAGACCCAGAAGCCTCTGATCCAGGGCAAGACCTTCACCAACTGCGTAATCGAGGGTCCGGCCGTCCTGCTGGCCCTGTCGGGCGTGAACTTCGACGCCTGCAACCTGGGCATGGCGAGCGAGGATCCGCGCAGCCTGATCCTGATGCCCATGGCCAAGAACAAGGTGGTCGGAGCCATCGGGCTGAAGGACTGCACCTTCCGGAACTGCCAGTTCTTTGCGGTAGGCTATACCGGCGGGGACGCTTTCATTGACCGCATGCTGCAGGTCCTCGACCCGCAGAAGTCGGCGGGCGGCGACGCATGAAATTCACCCTCTCCTGGCTGAAAGAGCATCTGAAAACGGACCGCTCGATCGGCGAGATCGCCGACGCCATGACCATGGCGGGCCTCGAGGTCGAGGACGTGGTCGACCCGGCCTCGAAGCTGAAACCCTTCACCGTCGCCCGCATCGTCTCGGCCGAGCGCCATCCAAACGCCGACCGCCTCCAGGTCTGCCAGGTGGAGACCGTCGACGGCATGAAGGAGATCGTCTGCGGCGCCCCCAACGCGCGCCCGGGCCTGACCACCATCTACGCGCCGATCGGCGCCTATGTGCCGGGCCTGGACGTCACCCTGGTCGAGAAGCCGGTTCGCGGCGTCGTCTCCAACGGCATGCTGTGCTCAGCGTCCGAGCTCGAGTTGGCCGACGAAAGCGACGGAATCCTGGAACTGTCCGATGACCTGACCGTCGGCGCCCAGGCCGCCGACGTTTTCGGCGTCGAGCCCGTCATCGATTTCGAGGTCACGCCCAACCGCCCTGACTGGCTGGGCGTCGCCGGAATCGCGCGCGACCTTGCCGCCGCCGGCGCGGGCGAGCTGACCACCCCGCCGATCCGGCCAGTGGCGGGCGCCTTCCCCTGCCCGATCACGGTGCGGCTCGACACGCCGACCTGCCCGGTCTTCGCCGGCCGTCTGATCCGGGGCGTGAAGAACGGCCCGTCGCCCCGGTGGCTCCAGGACCGTCTGCGCGCCATCGGCCTCAGGCCCATCAACGCTTTGGTCGATGTGACCAACCTGATTTCCTACGACCGCTGTCGGCCGCTGCATGTCTATGACCTGGCCAAGCTGGTGGGATCCGAGATCGTCGTGCGCGGCGGCCAGATCGCCGGCGACACGGGCGAGCCTGAACATCTGATCGCGCTCGACGGCAAGACCTACGCGATCTCGCCGTCGATGTGCGTGATCTCGGACGCCGCCGGCGAACGCCCGATCGGCCTGGGCGGCGTTATGGGCGGCGAGTCCACCGGCTGCGACGAGGCGACGACCGACGTCTTCGTCGAGGCGGCCTGGTTCGATCCGATCACCACAGCCCAGACCGGCCGGGTCCTCGCCCTCAACTCCGACGCCCAGTACCGGTTCGCGCGCGGCGTCGACACCCATTCGACTGTTGAAGGCATTGAACAGGCCACGGCGCTGATCCTCGATCTGTGCGGCGGCGAGCCGTCCGAGGTCGCGGTCTTCGGCGCCCCGCCCGCGCCGCCAGCCGCCTTCGATTTCGACCCGGCCCTCGTGGGCCGCCTTTCGGGTCTCGACCTGAAGGAAGCGCGCATCGGCGAAGTCCTCACGAACCTGGGCTTCGGTTTCGAGGATCACGGCAAGCTCTGGTCCGTGACGCCGCCGACCTGGCGTCGCGACGTCGAGGGCCCGGCCGATCTGGTCGAGGAAGTCGCCCGCATCGTCGGCTTCGACCATTTGCCGGCCACGCCGCTTCCCGATCTCGGATCCCCGCCGTCGGGCGTGCTGGACCTGCGCCAGTCGCGCATCCGTGCGGCCCGCCGCACCCTGGCCTCGCTGGGCTGGTCGGAGGCCGTCACCTGGTCCTTTACCCGCCAGGACATCGCCGGCCTGTTCGGAGGGGGATCGGATCGCCTCGTGCTCGACAATCCGATCGCCTCGGACCTCGACTGCATGCGCCCGTCGATCCTGCCGAACCTGATCCAGGCCGCGGCCCGCAACGCCGACCGCGGCTTCGCCGACGCCGCCCTGTTCGAGATCGGCCCGGTCTATGACGGCGACCGTCCCGGCCAGCAGCGGACCGTCATCTCCGGCCTGCTCGCCCCGCACGCGGCGCGCAGCTGGGCCGGCAAGCCGGTCGATCCGCTGTTCGCGCTCAAGGCGGACCTGTTCGCCCTGCTCGAAACCTTGGGCGTCTCCACCTCCGTGCTGCAGCTGACCCAAGGCCAGAACGCCGCCTGGTGGCACCCCGGCAGGTCGGCGCGGCTGCAGCTCGGACCCAAGACCATCGTGGCCGAGTTCGGCGCGGTGCATCCGCGGGTCCTGAAGGCGCTGGACGCCGAAGGCCCGATGCTGGCCTTCGAGATCGCAGTCGAGGCGCTACCGAGCCCGAAAGCCCGTGCGGGCAAGGCGCGTCCCAAACTGGACCTGTCGCCGCTCATGCCGCTCAGCCGCGACTTCGCCTTCGTGGTCGACCGCTCGGTCGCCGCCGGCGATCTGGCCCGCGCCGCGGCCTCGGCCGACAAGGCCCTGATCGCAGAGGCCCGCGTCTTCGACGTATACGAAGGCCCGGGCGTCCCCGACGGCCAGAAGTCGGTCGCGGTCGAGGTGATCATCCAGCCGCGCGAAGCGACCCTGACGGACGCCGACATCGAGGCCCTGTCTGGACGGATCGTCGCGGCCGCCGCTAAGCTGGGCGCGGTTCTCAGGGGGTAGGAATGTCCGTCAAGCCGCGTCTGGAGACCGCCTTCGAGCGGGCCCTGTTCCGTTCGCGCTGGCTGATGGCGCCCTTCTACCTCGGCCTGGTCGTGGCCCTGGCCCTGTTGCTCGTCGTCTTCGGCAAGGAGCTGGTCTACTACGCGCCCAAGATCCTGTTCGATCCGGCCATGACCGCCAACGACGGCATCCTCGCCGTCCTGACGCTGGTGGACCTGTCCCTGGCCGGTAATCTGCTGCTGATCGTCCTCTTCTCGGGCTACGAGAACTTCGTCTCCAAGCTCGATCTCGAGGGCGAGACCGACCGTCCGCCGTGGATGGGCACCGTCGACTTCTCCGGCCTGAAGATGAAGCTGATCGCCTCGATCGTGGCGATCTCGGGCATCCAGCTGCTCAAGACCTTCATGAACATCGGC
>CAMLNT010000175.1 GCA_946481425.1 uncultured Brevundimonas sp. | reverse complement strand
GATCTCGTCGCGGCCCGCTCCGCCAATCAGCACATCGGCTCCGCCGAGGCCCTGCAGGAAGTCATTGCCGTCGCCGCCGGTGAGAACGTTCGATACGGACGATCCGATGAGCACGTCATTGAAGGCGGAGCCACGCAGGTTCTCTATCGAGAAGAGCGTGTCGCCATCGGCGTCACCCCCGGTGTTCAAGCCGCCGTTCAGGCGAACCGTCACGCCCGCAGTCGAACTATCGTACGCCGCTGTGTCCGAGCCGCCGCTCCCATCGAGATGGTCGGCGCCGAGCCCGCCCGTGAGGGTGTTGTCGGTGCCGTCGCCAAACAGCGCGTCATCGTAGGTCGAGCCGAGCAAGGCCTCGAACCCGTCCAGAACATCGCCCTCGGCGTGGCCGCCCAGACCCAGTCCGGTCGCGAGACTGACGTTAACCCCTGAGGTCGAACGCACATAGCTGGCGGTGTCGAACCCGCCCCGACCATACAGTCCATCGCCGCCCTGAAGCCCCTCGATCACGTTAGAGCCCGCGGTGCCGTAAATCTCATCCGTGCTAGCGGACCCGATGACGTTCTCGAACCTCAGCACCGCGTCCCGGGCGCCCTCGAAGTTCACTGCAAACCCGGCCTCCAGGTCGATCGTGAACTCGAAGCCGGCCGTGTTCTCGTAACTCACGGTATCGATGCCGCCGCCTCCATCCAGGACGTCGTTGCCTCCGCCGCCTTCAATGGTCTGGTTGCCGCCGCCGCCGTAGAGACGGTCCGCCCAGGCCGAGCCGACCACGGCCTCGAAATTCGAAAAAGCGTCCCCTTGAGCATCCCCTCCCGCAGCGACGCCATTCGCCAGGATGATGTAAACCCCCACGTTCGAATGGGTGTAAGACAGGGTGTCGAATCCGTCTTCGCCGTCCAGGATATCGGCGCCAGCGCCGCCCTGGATCGTGTCATCACCAAAACTGCCTTGCAGTTCGTCATCGTGGCTTGACCCGAACAAGTATTCGATGCTGTCGAGCAGATCGCCTTCGGCATCGCCGTATTCCGCGATGCAGCCACAGATGCTGACGCGGACGCCGACACTGGAGCCCACATACGCGGCCATATCGAAACCATCGCCGCCGATAATCGCGTCGGCTCCGGCTCCGCCCGTCAGGATATCGTCTCCGTCCCCTCCGAACAGGAGATTTTCGTCGGCGCTGCCTTCCAGCCAGTCATCGTAAGCGGAGCCGATGATGCCTTCGACGCCGTGTGGTTCGTCGGTGTCACCGAGGTAGGCGCTGTTGTCATAGGTCGTCGCATGGCCGGTGCCGAGGTGGGCGATAACGGCGAAGGCCGCGCCGCTTACTGGAACGACCCAGGAATAGTCGACGATGTCGAAGCCATCGCCTCCGACCAGCACGTCTTCGCCGACGCCACCGTCCATGAGGTCGTCGCCGTCGCCGCCAATCAGCAGATCGTCGCCAAGACCGCCGAACAAGACATCATCGCCTCCGGCGCCCTCGATCAGGTCACTCCCGCCGCCGCCCCAGATGTAGTTGGACCCGAAATCGCCAGCCAGCAGGTCATTGAAGCTGGAGCCGATGATATCCTCGATCCCGCTGTAGCGATCGCCTTCAGCGTCCCCGCCAATACCGCCCAGAACCAGGTTGACGTTCACGCCCGCAGAAGAGCCCTCATAGGAAACGGCGTCGTAGCCGTCGCCACCAGAAATGATATCGGCCCCTGCTCCACCCTCGATAACGTCATCGCCTTCGAGGCCGCTGATGAGGTCGTCCTGATCCGTTCCGAGAAGGTCATCGTCGTCTTCAGTTCCGATGATGATGGGCATGTCCAAGTCCTCCCGCGCGGCGACGTTCTTCTCAAAACATGGTTCGGTCAACCGATTGCGGCTAGGAGCTGGGGACGCCACAACGACGGCTTGGGCGATCTCGGGCGTTGAAAAGGGTTAGCGACTCCCGAAAACAGGTCCCGATCAGATCCCGTATGAAGACCTCACTCCTGAATTTTCCTCGTCGATTCAACTTTTCGAGCCGCGCGGGCTCGCGTGGCTGGTTGATCATCGGGTTAGCGATCCTGGGGGCTATCGTCGCCGTCTGGTGGTTCTTTCTGAGGGGCGACGAGACCGAGCCGTACCGTACCGAAGAGGTGTCGCGCGGCGACATCGTCAGCTCGGTTTCGGCGTCGGGCGCGCTTGAGGCGCTCGACACGGTTCAGGTGGGGTCCCAACTGTCGGGACAGGTCACCCAGGTCCTCGCGGACTACAACGATACTGTCAGGCGCGGGCAGGCGCTGGCCTACCTAGACCCGCAAACCTACGATTCCCGGATCGAGCAGTCGGTCGCCTCGGTGAACTCGGCATCCGCCCAGGTCGCCCAGCAGCGCGCCAATCTGGCCCAGGCCCAGGCCAACCTTGATCTGGCGCAGGCAGAATACAGTCGGCAGCGCTTCCTGTTCGACCAGGGCATCTCGGCCCAGGCGGCCCTTGATGCGGCGGAGGCGTCCCTCGCGTCGGCGCGCGCGGGTGTCCAGACGGCTCAGGCGCAGGTTCGAGCCGCCACCGCTGGCGTCGCGCAGCAGCAGGCGGCGCTGAATGCTACCCGCGTCGAGCGCGGCCGCACGGTGATCACGGCGCCGATCGACGGGGTGGTCATCGATCGCCAGATCTCGCCTGGTCAGACCGTGGCTTCCGGCCTCAACGTGGCCGTTCTGT
Organism: uncultured Brevundimonas sp.; assembly: GCA_946481425.1. The sequence continues at coordinate 2,062 of CAMLNT010000175.1, read as the reverse complement.
TCACCCTGGCGCGAGACCTAAACCGGCTCCAGGCCGAGTTGCTCGTGGATGAGGCTGACATCGGCCAGGTCCAGGTTGGCCAGTCGGTGAGGTTCACCGTCGATGCCTTCCCCGACCAATCTTACGAGGGCGTGGTGACTCAGGTCCGCGCCCTGCCCTCTACCGAGAACAATGTCGTGGCCTACACGGTCGTGGTCGAGGCGGACAATCCGAACACCCGCCTGATGCCGGGGATGACGGCGAATGCGGACATCATCACCTCGCGCCACGCGGATGTGTTGCGGGTTCCGACCTCGGCCCTGAGGTTTACGCCGGCCGATGCCGATGTCGGCGACGTGTCCGGGCGGGCGCACGGCGGTTTTCGAGGCCCCCCGGGCGGCGGAGGCGACCTTCCCGGCATGGGCGGCAGCGGTCAGCAGCGCGGCGGCGGGATGACCGGTCGGGTGATCGAGCAACTGGACCTGTCGGACGCCCAGCGGCGGCAGGTGGAACCGATCCTGAACCGGGCTCTCCAGCAGGCGCGGCAGGCGGGGCGCGGCTCGGGAGACGGCCAGGGCGGCGGACGCGGGCGGAGAAGCCCCGAGATGGCCGCGGCCATGAATGCGGCGTTCGACGAAATTCGCCCCCTGCTCAATGCCGAGCAGCAGGCGCGTCTGGAGACCCTTCGGGCTCGGCTGGCCGGCGGCGGCGAGCGCGGCATCGTCTGGGTGCTCCGCGACGGCCGGCCGGTCCAGGTGCCGGTCCAGATCGGAGCCAGCGACGGGCAGCACACCCAGATCCTTGGCGGCGAACTGCGCGAGGGCGATCAGGTGATCACCGGCGGAGGCCCCCGCCCTGACCCCGCGGATCGTGAGCGGGCTCAGGGTGGCGGCGGAGCGCGGGTGCGCCTGTGATCGCGATCCGCGGCCTTAAGAAGTCCTACGTCATGGGCGATGAGACGATCCACGCCCTGGCCGGCATCGATCTCGATATCGGCCGCGGCCAGCATGTAGCCGTGGTCGGGCCGTCGGGGTCTGGGAAGTCGACGCTGATGAACATCTTGGGCGGGCTCGACCGGCCGGACGATGGGGCTTACGACTTTGAGGGCGAGGCCGTGGCCGGGTTTGACGACGACGCGCTCGCCGCCTTTCGCAATCAGCGGATCGGCTTCGTCTTTCAGTCCTTTCAACTGCTGCCGAGGCTCAACGCGATCCAGAACGTCGAGCTGCCGATGATCTATGCCGGGATCGAGCCGGAAGAGCGGCGGACGCGGGCAATCGCGCTACTGGAGCGGGTCGGGCTGGGCAACCGGCTTCAGAACCGGCCGACCCAGATGTCGGGAGGCCAGCAGCAACGGGTAGCGATCGCCCGCTCGCTGGCCAACCAGCCGGACCTGCTGCTGGCGGACGAGCCGACGGGGGCGCTCGACACGGCCACGAGCAACGAGATTCTGGGGCTGTTCGAGGAGCTGAACGGCCAGGGCCTGACGCTGCTGATCGTGACCCACGATAACGAGGTAGCCGAGCGGGCTCAGCGGCGGATCGCGTTCCGGGACGGTCACATCGTCTCTGACGATGGAGCGGCGGGATGAGGCCTGGGGAACTGACACGGTTCGCGGTCGGGGCCATCGTGGCCCATCCGATGCGCTCGGCCCTGACAGCCTTGGGCGTGGTCATCGGCGTAGCGGCCGTGGTGATGATGACCTCGATCGGCCTGGGAGCGCAGCAGCGGGTTACCCAGGCGATCCAGGGGCTGGGCGTGAACATGCTGATCGTCACGCCGGGCGCAGGCGGCGGAGGGCCAGGCGGGTTTGTGCGAGGCGCGGCAGGGTCCGATGCGAGCCTGAGCGACGATGACGCCGAGGCCCTGAGGCAGATCGACGGCGTGATCGCCGTGTCACCGGCGGTGCGGGGCTTCCAGCAGATCGTGGCCTCGGGCGCGAACTGGAACAGCCGTGTCAGACGAAGCGCGGGCAAAGCATCACTATTTCGCGCGCAGCAACGCAAGGGGCATCTACATGGGCCTCACTTTCTGGACGCCGAACATTAACATCTTTCGTGACCCACGCTGGGGACGAGGGCAG
>CAMLNT010000174.1 GCA_946481425.1 uncultured Brevundimonas sp. | reverse complement strand
GCAGGAGCTCCGGGAAAACAGACCGCGGCGGAGCGACGTCTTCAGGTCGAAACGCTCACTACCCCTACGGTCACCGGACCCGGAGTCCGGCGCTCCGCCTGCCCTCCCAACCTCGCAGCGCAAGCGTGAGGCCGCAAACCCATGCCGACATCTGGCCTTCTCCCGCGCGCCCAACCCCATTATCCCTTCCTCATGCGCACCCTGACCTCGCTCCTCGCCGCCGCCTCGGTTCTGGCTCTCAGCGCCGGGGCCGCCCTGGCCCAGGACCTGCTGCTGTTCGGCGGCCCGATCCACACCGCCGATCCCGAGCGTCCGACGGCCGAGGCCGTCATCGTCGACGACGGGACGATCCTGTACGTCGGCGATCTGGCCGGGGCCGAGCATCTGGCGGACGAGACCACCCGGCGAATCGATCTGCGCGGCGCTGCCCTGTTTCCCGGTTTCACCGACGGCCACGCCCATCTGATCGGCATCGGCCAGCGCGAGCTGACGCTGAACCTCGAGGGCTCCGCCTCCATCGCCGAGGCCATGGCGCGGCTGACGGCCTGGGCCGAGGCTAATCCGGAAGGCCCGATCTTCGGCCGCGGCTGGATTGAAACCCACTGGCCCGAAGGCCGCTTCCTCAATCGCCAGGACCTCGATGCGGCGGCGCCCGGGCGGGTCGTCGTCCTCGTTCGCGCCGATGGCCACGCCCTGGCGGCCTCCAGCGCCGCGCTCGCGGCCGCCGGCGTCGACGCCTCGACTCCCGCGCCGGACGGCGGCGAAATCCAGCATGAGCCGGATGGCTCTCCGTCGGGCCTGCTGGTCGACGCGGCCATGCCCTTGCTCGAGGCTCTGCGCCCCGCCGACACGGCGCAGGCTCGCACCCATGCCCTGCAGACGGGCGTCGACGTCTATGTCAGCCAGGGCTGGACCGGCATTCACAACATGAGCGTCGCCTGGGGTGATGTCGGTCTGATGGAGGCCATGGACGCCGCCGGCGATATGGACATCCGCGTCTACAACGCCGTCGATCTGTCCGAGGCCGAGCCGCTGCTGACCGGCGGCGCGCGCGCCACCGCCGACGGGCGCGTCATCACGCGATCGATCAAGGTCTACGCCGACGGCGCCTTGGGTTCGCGCGGCGCCGCGCTCTTCGAGCCCTATTCGGATGCGCCTCATACTTCCGGTCTGATGCAGATCACGCCGGAGGTCGCCATCCCCGCCTATCGCCGGGCGCTGGCCGCCGGAATCCAGATCGCGACCCACGCCATCGGGGACCGCGGCAACGATTCGGTGCTCGACTGGTACGAGGAGGCAGGTGTGCCCGCAGACGCCCGCTGGCGCGTCGAGCACGCCCAGATCCTGCGGCCGGAGGATTATCACCGCTTCCGCGACGCCGGCGTGATCGCCTCCATGCAGCCCAGCCACGCCATCGGCGACCTTCATTTCGCCCCGGCGCGCCTTGGCGACGCCCGCCTGGACGGCGCCTATGCCTGGCGCTCACTGCTCCAGAGCGGGGCGCTGGTCGTCGGCGGATCGGACGCCCCCGTCGAGCGCGGCTCGCCCCTGATCGAATTCTACGCCGCGGTGGCCCGGCGCGACCTGCAGGGCTTCCAGGGTCCGGACTGGCGCGCCGAAGAGGCCGTGCCGCGTGACATCGCCCTGGCCATGTTCACGACCGCCCCGGCCTACGCCTCGTTCCGCGAGGATGAGCTCGGCATGATTCGCGAGGGCTTCATCGCCGACCTGACGGTGTTCGACATCGACCTGATGACCGTTCCGGCCGAGGACATCCCGAACGGCCGCGCCCTCCTGACCATCGTCGGCGGTCAGGAATCGTACCGGGCGGAGGGCTGGTAGGGCCTAGTACCGCCCGCGCCGCACGTCGGGGTCGCGCTCGTCGTGCCAGCGGGACGGGTCGCCACGCGTGCCGGCGTTGTTGGTCCCGATGTTGTCATAGGCGGGATAATAGCCGCCCGTCGGACCCGAGGTGCCGAACATCAGGTCGCCCGAGACCTGCAGGCAGGCTTCCGGGCCCGGGGCGCCGTACAGGTTGGCCATGAATTCCACGACCGAGCGCTCCACCAGCGCGCGCACGGCCCACTGGGCCGGCTCCTGGCCGCCGGTGCCGATCGACAGGTCGAAGACGTTGCCGTTCAGGAAGTCGAACCAGCCCAGCGACACCTCGCGGCCGATGATCTGCTTCTGATAGGAGACGACGTCGACGATCTCCTGGGTGCGCGTGTCGACCAGACGCAGGTCCAGGGCGATGTTCATCACCGCCGTCCGGGCCGTGAACAGGCCGCCGCGCGGCTGGGTGTCGTCATCCTCCGGCACGCTGCCGCCGAGCTCGGCGCCCGAACCGCGGATGTTGAAGTTCACCTCGGTGACGCCGCCCTGGATGATGTAGTCCGAGCCCGGGACCTGTCCGGCGATCAGACGGCGCGGCTCGGCCGGCCCACCGGGCTGTTCCGGTTCGCCCTCGCCGATCAGCATGGCCCCGGCGTAGCGCATCTCCATTTCAGAGACAGAGGTGTCGTAGCGCTCGACCTGGCGGGCGCCCGCCTTGGCCAGCGCCGTCATTGCCATCAGGGACGCCCCTTGCGTGATGATGCGGCCGTTCTCGCCGACCGTGCCGGTGTAGTCCGAGATCCGGCCCACCGCGATTCGCGGGGAGGGACGGCCATTCGCGCGGGCCCAGTCCGCCAGGCAGTAGAGCGCCGGGGAGTAGGGCGTCGGATTGGCGATCACCGGCGCCGAGCCGATGGGGGCGGCGTACAGGCCGTTCGCGCCCGCGCCGCCGCCGCAGCCTGCGGTCAGCAGGCCCGCCGCGGCTACGGCCGCGATCACCTTCATTTTGCCGAGGGCGCTGAGCGTCATCATCCCTGCCGTCTCGTTCTTTCGATTCGCCCGCGCACGAGGCGCGACGTTTCGGGCAAGATGGGCGGGCTTTCTTAAGAAGCGCTTGAGATTCGCTAACCATGTTCGCCCCATGTCCGGACCGAACCTGACCCCGCCGAATCGCGAACGCGCCATCAATGCGCCCCTGGGCGCGCTGGCGGTCAGCCTGGCGATCCTTGTCTCCTATGCCGCCCAGGCCTGGATCGGTGGCGACTGGGCCGAGCGATTCGCGCTGGTGCCGCAGCGGGTTTGGAATGGCGAGCCTTGGCGGCTGGTGACGGTTCTGTTCGCCCACGCGGACTGGCTTCACGCCTTCATGAATGCGGTCTCGGCCCTGGCCTTCGGCGCGGCCCTTGCCCGACGGCTCGGCGAAACCTGGGCGGGCCGGCTGAGCTTCATCGCCTATTTCCTGGTGGTCGGGGTGCTGACCAGTGTGGTCGAGGCGGGGATCGATCCCCGAGCCACGCTGGGCGGCATCGGATCGTCCGGCGCTGTGTTCGGCCTGATCGGGGCGATGATTCGACTGGTAGGCGCGCCCGACGGCGCCATCTCGCCGCTCCATGCGCCGCGCGTCCTGACAATGGCGGGTCTGTTCGCGGGAATCACCCTGCTGATCGCCGTGCTTCCGGGCGGGCATCTGATCGGCTGGCAGGCGCACCTGATCGGCCTGGGGCTTGGCCTGTTCCTCATAGAGTACTGGCCCGGCGTGCGCGGCCGCCCGCCCGAAGCCGCGCCCGCGCCCACGCACGATCGTTACGGCGGCCCCTGGGGATCATGACGCGGCGTTGATTCCCCGTCCGTTATGAGCGACGGTTCGTTCCAGGAGGTATTGGCCGATGCTTATTGCGGAGATCCTCAAGGACAAGGGCGGCGACGTATTCACGGCCGCGCCTGCCGACGACCTGCAATCCACTATCCAGGCGCTCGACCAGAAGCGGGTCGGGGCTTTGGTGATCTGCGAGGGCGACCGTGTGGTCGGCATCCTGTCCGAGCGCGATCTCGTGCGAGCCGTGGCCACCCATGGCAGCGAGGCCCTGGCAAAGCCGGTGTCGGCCTACATGACCCAGGATGTGGTCTTCGCCGATCCGACCGAAACGGTGGCTGTTCTCATGGAGCGCATGACCGATCGGAGAATCCGGCACCTGCCCGTCATCCAGAACGGCCGGCTGGTCGGCGTCGTCTCCATTGGCGACCTTGTGAAATCCCAGATCGCCGAGGCTACTTTCGAGGCTGAAAGCATGAAGGCCTATATCGGAGCGGGTTGAGACCGACCGAGAGTCCGCGAGATTCTTTGCCTGAATCTCGATTCAGCGCTTGCGGTCCGAAAGGCCCCCTCGTATATGCCCCCCTCGCTCGGAACCGGGGCGGGGCCAGCCGGTCGAGACACGAAAGTGGATTGACAGACTGACCGCCTCTCACTAGGTTCCGCGCCTTCAACCGAATCTCTCGACCTTCTGGGGCACGCCCCTTCGGCGGCCTTGGGATGATTTTGCGCCTCGCTCCGGCCTCGCTGGAAAGAAACGCAAAAGACTTGAAAAAGTCGGTTGACACGAAAATCGGCGGCGACTAAATCGCCGCCTCCGCCGGCCACCGGGCGCTAAACGGTGGGGCCACTCAGGTGGTTCCGGTCTTTGACATCGTTGATTTGGAAAGAGAAACGCAGGCGGCGGTGTCTCAGCGGTAGCTTCTAGCTACCTCGACACTGACGTCATTGCGGTCTCTTGAAGACACCATGAATAACGATCTTCGGATCGTCGTTTGTGGGAACTCGTCAAGAAACTATGCAAACCAGAACGCAGCGATGCTTCGGCATCGCGAACTATCTGGAGTCAATGTCAACTCAACTTGAGAGTTTGATCCTGGCTCAGAGCGAACGCTGGCGGCAGGCCTAACACATGCAA
>CAMLNT010000173.1 GCA_946481425.1 uncultured Brevundimonas sp. | reverse complement strand
ATGGCGGTCTGGAAGTGCGGGTCCCAGTTCACCAGCCGCTTGTCGCGATAGATCAGCCCGGCCTTGTGCAGGTCCACGAAGACCTTCCTGACCGCCGCCGACAGGCCCTCGTCCAGGGTGAAGCGCTCGCGCGACCAGTCGCACGAGGCGCCCAGCCGGCGCAGCTGACGCACGATCGTGCCGCCGCTCTCGGCCTTCCATTTCCAGACGGTGTCGACGAAGGCCTCTCGCCCCATGTCGCGGCGGCCGACGTTGCCCTGGGCCGCCAGCTGGCGCTCGACCACCATCTGGGTCGCGATACCCGCGTGGTCCGTGCCCGGCAGCCACAGGACGGCCTCGCCCTTCATGCGGTGATAGCGGGCCAGGATGTCCTGCAGCGTGTTGTTCAGCGCGTGGCCGATGTGCAGCGACCCCGTCACGTTCGGCGGCGGGATGACGATCGAATAGGTCTCAGCCGACGGGTTCTTCGCCAGCACCGCATCGGGCGCGAAGGCGCCGGACGCCTCCCAGGCTTCATAGAGGCGGGGTTCGACGGCTTTGGGATCGAAGGTTTTTTCGAGCATGACGGTCAGGCTGATAAGGCGGGTATCGGAAAAGCGAAAGGGCGGCCCCGCAAGGAGCCGCCCCGATTCACGCCGCGCACGAGGCTGCGGCGGTTAGCGGAATACGTTGTTGAGCTTGTCGCGCAGGATGTCGCGCAGCAGGCCGTCGAGGTTCTGGTCGAGCCAGGTGCGGACCTGCGGCTCGACGATCGAGCGCACCAGCTCTTCAACCGTGACGCCGCCGGCCATGGAGGCGGTGACCGCGGTCGCCAGCGGAGCAGCCGGCGCAGGCGCGGGTTCCGGGTCGGGCTCGGGCTCATAGGCCGGGAAGGGTTCGGGCGCTGCCGTGGCCTCGATGTCGCCGATGGTCTCGACGACCGGCGCCGGCTCGGGCGCGGGTTCTTCATAGACCTGGGTCAGTTCGAGGGGCTCGTCTTCGACCGGCGCCGGCTCAGCCTGAACCTCAGGCTCGGGCGCGGCGGCCACCGGCTCGGGGTCCGCCTCGACTTCCGGTTCCGGGGCCGCGTCGGCGGCCGGAGCCTCAGCCGGCTCATCTTCGGAGATGATGCGGCGGATGGAGGCGAGAATCTCCTCCATCGTCGGTTCCTGGGTCGTCTGGTCGGTCATGGCGGCCGGAATCCTGCGAACGGATCGGCGGGACAGCCCCGCCTGTCACCTCACGCATGACGCCAAACGATTACGAAATCAACGCCGACTTCGCCGTTTGGGCGAATCCGGGTGCGCGACCTCAGGGCGCGGTGCGGATGACTTCGGCCGACAGTTCGTCGTCGATCGGCGCGTTGGGTTCGTCACGGGCGGGCGTCTCAGGGAAGGTGGCGAGGCGATCCAGCGCCTCGACCGCGTATTCCCACGGCACGCCGCCGGCCATGCGCACACGGTTGAAGTTGTTTTCCGGATCGTAAGCCGGGACTTCGCCGACGAGGTCGGGGCCTTCGAGGCCGCCCATGGCGAGCAGCAGCAGGGCCTGGGCCACATAGCGGTTCCGCTGCGACGAAACGTAGGCGATCTCGGCGTTGCGGAGCTCCAGCTCCTGGTTCAGCACGTCCAGCGTGGTGCGCAGGCCCACCTGGGCCTCCTGGCGGACACCCTCGGCCGCGATGCGGGCGGCGCGGACCTGTTCCTCGGACGCCGACAGGGCGCCTTCCGTCGACAGGACCTGGGCATAGGCCGAGGCCACATCCTGCAGCACCGTGCGCCGGGCGCCCTCGACGCCCAGCTGGGCGGTGTTGGCCTGTTCGAGCGCCTGACGGACGCGCGACCGGTTGAGGCCCGCAGCATAGAGCGGCACCGACACGTTCAGTCCGGCGCGCAGGGTCTGCTCGTCGTCCAGACCGAAGGGCTCGGCCGTGCCGGCGGTGCCGTAGCTGGCCGACAGGCCGGCCTGGGGCAGATATTCGGAGCGGGCCGCGGCGACCGAGGCCTCGGCGGCCTGGAGGTTCCACATGGCCGAGAGCAGCTCCGGGTTCTCGATCAGGGCGAGGTCCAGCGCGGCATCGAAATCCGCCGGGGCCTGCGGCAGCGCCGGCAGAGGCTCCAGCGTGCCCGGGGCTTGGCCGACGACGGCCGTATAGGCCGCGCGGCTGATCGACAGCTGGGCGCGCGCACTCGACAGGTCGGCTTCCGACGACGCGAGGCGCGCCTGCGACTGAGCGACATCGGTGCGGGTGATCTCGCCCACCTCGAAGCGGGCGTTGGCCTCATCGAGCTGACGCTGGAGGACCCCGAGGTTGGTCTCGCGGATCCGCACGATCTCGGTGTCGCGGATCACGTCGGCATAGGCCTGGATCACGCTGAGCATGATCTGCTGCTCGACGTTGCACAGGTTCTCGCGGCCGCGTTCGACGCCGGCCATGGCCGCATCGATGCCGTGCGACACGCGGCCGCCCGTGTAGAGCGGCTGGTTGAGGGAGACGGTGGCCGAGGTCGAGTTCGATTCGTCGTTGAACCCTTCCGGCCAGGTGCGAACGTAGCCCACGCCGGCGGAGACATCGACCTGGGGCCGCAGACCCGCGCGGGCCTGCACGTAGCTTTCGTCGGTCGCGCGCTGCTGCGAGCGCTGAGCGAGCAGGGTCGGGTTGGTCTGGTAGGCGAGGATGATCGCCTCGCGCAGATCTTCGGCGGCGGCGGGCTGAACAGCGGCGGCGGCCAGCAGGGCCGAGGCGGCGGCGGCGCCGAGGAGGCGGCGAAGCGACATGAACGACTATCCCTCTGACGGCCCCGGCCGCCCGACTTGCATTTTCCGAGCCGACCCTAGATCGCAGATCGCGAACTCGAGGCCAGTTAAGGTTTTTTCACGTCCGGGAGCGCGCGATCCGTCGCCGTGTCCCCGGTCAGAGCGCAAATGTAGGTCTTTTCTCGAAACCTGCCAGCATCTCGGGAGAGGCATCGAACAATTCAAGGCGCGATGTGGCGCCGGAGGCTCCCCGCACGAACAGACGCGCGTGGCCGATCGGCCCGTCGCGCTCGACGACCGCCATGCGGCCGCCCGGCTTCAGCGCGTCCAGCCAGGCCTGAGGCGCCGCCGAGACGCCGCCTTCGCAGACGATCAGGTCGAAGCCCTCGCCCGCCGGCTGGCCAAGCGCCTGGACCGCCGTGGCGACGCCCGAGGCCTTCAGCGCGGGCTCCAGGACGGCGGCCACGTGCGGGTCGCTTTCCTGGGCGGTCACTTCCAGGCCCATCCTGGCCATCAGGGCGGCTGCGTACGGGGCGGCGATGGCGAGCGCCCGCTCGCCGGCCTTGGGCCGCAGGGCCTGCAGCAGCTTGCCGACCTCGCGGGCGCGCATCAGGCTGCGGCCAGGCGCGATCGGCACGACGGCGTCGGCATAGGCGGTGAAGGCGCGGTCGGGCGCGCAAAAGTCCTCACGCGGCGTCGCCAGCATGGCCTTGTGAATCGCCACATCCGTGACATCGGACGTGCGAACCTGGCTGTCGACCATGGCCTTGCGGGCCGAAACGAAGTCCATCGGAGGCTCCGGAAACAGGCGGAAAATCGGCGCTGCTTATAGGTCGCGCCGGGAATGTGAGCAATCGGCGACAGGGCCGTTGCGGCCCCATTGGCGATCTGTTAGCGAAGCGCTCCCCAAATGGGGCTCCCGACACGGCCTGGTGGCGGAGTGGTTACGCAGCGGACTGCAAATCCGTGTACCCGAGTTCGATTCTCGGCCAGGCCTCCACCCTCGACAATCAGATCTTCTCGACCGTCTGTTCGATGGCGCCGAAGATCGAGTGGTGCCTGTCGTCCAGCATCTCGATGCGCACGGTGTCGCCCCACTTTAGGAAGCCGGTCTCGGGCTTGCCGTTCAGGATCGTCTCGACCATCCGCACCTCGGCGATGCAGGAATAGCCCAGGCCGCCCTCCGAGACCGGCTTGCCCGGGCCACCGTCCTTGTCCTTGTTCGACACGGTGCCCGAGCCGATCACCGAGCCGGCGATCAGCGGCCGGGTCTTGGCCAGGTGCGCGATCAGGGTGCCGAAGCAGAAGGTCATGTCGACCCCGGCGTCGGCCTTGCCGAAATCCGAACCGTTGATCTGCACCGAAAGCTCGCCGTGCAGCTTGCCGTCCCTGAAGCGGTCGCCCAGGGCGTCCGGCGTCACCAGCACCGGCGACAGGGCCGACGCCGGCTTGGACTGCACGAAGCCGAAGCCCTTGGCCAGCTCGGCCGGGATCAGGTTGCGCAGGGACACGTCGTTCACCAGCCCGACCAGCCGGATGTAGCCGAGCGCCTCTTCGCGCGTCACGCCCTGCGGCACGTCGCCGGTCACGACCACGACCTCGGCCTCCAGGTCGCAGCCCCAGGACTCGTCGGCCAGCGGGATCGGATCGCGCGGGGCCAGCATCCCGTCCGAGCCGCCCTGATACATCAGCGGATCGGTCCAGAAGGTCTCGGGCATCTCCGCTCCGCGCGCCTTCCGCACCAGTTCGACGTGGTTCACGTAAGCCGAGCCGTCCGCCCACTGATAGGCCCGCGGCAGCGGCGCATCGGCGTCGCGCTCGTGGAAGCGGCCCTTGGGCACCGCGTCGTGCTCCAGGCTCTCGGCCAGGGCCCGCAGCTCAGGCTCGCACCGCTCCCAGTCGTCCAGCGCCGCCTGAAGCGTCGGCGCGATCAGGAAGGCGTCCGTGAACCAGGCCAGGTCGTTGGAGACGACGACGAGCCGGCCATCGCGGCCGGACTTGAGCGAGGCGAGTTTCACTTGGGATTCCCTTTGGTAAAGCCGGTCCAGGCGTCGTCGTAGTCGAGCTGCATCGCCGGCGTCTC
>CAMLNT010000172.1 GCA_946481425.1 uncultured Brevundimonas sp. | reverse complement strand
CAGTAACCGGTCCTTAACCGGAACACCTGACGAACAGAGCATGGACGTTTGCGGTTTGTTCCGCTATTGTCCACAGGCTTACAGATTCGGGGTGTCCCACCGCCATGCTCACCAAGAAGCAGCACGAACTCCTGATGTTCATCCACGAACGCATTCAGGAAACAGGCGTCTCGCCCTCCTTCGACGAAATGAAGGAGGCGCTGGACCTGGCGTCCAAGTCGGGCATCCACCGGCTGATCACGGCGCTTGAGGAACGCGGCTTCATTCGCCGGCTCGCCCACCGCGCCCGCGCCCTTGAAGTGCTCAAACTGCCCGAGACCGCCGCCGCCGGCCGGCCGCGCGGCCCGTTCCGGCCCCAGGTGGTCGAGGGCGGCGGTGGCGTCCGCCCCCTGGCCGAGGCCTCCAACGACGTCCGCGACCTGCCGCTGCTCGGCAAGATCGCCGCCGGCTCGCCCATCTCGGCTATCGAGCATGAGCGCGACCGTTTCTCGATTCCGGAGGCCATGCTCGGCGCGGGCGAGCACTATATGCTCGAGATCGACGGCGACTCGATGATCGAGGCCGGGATCCACAATGGCGACTTCGTGGTCATCAAGAAGGGCGACAGCGCCAACGCCGGCGAGATTGTCGTCGCCCTCGTCGACGGCGAGGAAGCCACCCTCAAGCGCTTCCGCAAGAAGGGCGGCTCCATCGCCCTGGAACCCGCCAACGCCGCCTACGAAACCCGCATCTACTCACCGGAACGCATCAGCGTTCAGGGCAAGCTGGTCGGCCTCATCCGGCGCTACCACTAGAGTCCCTTTTCCCCACTCCCGCCCGCGCCAACTATTTGAACGGACGCACCTTCACGTCCTTCTTGCGGCTGTCCGTCCCCGCGCGTTGAGACTGGCATATCCTCCTCGCTGGTCTTTCTAATCGTCCGCACCACCTTCGCGGCACACCTGCCGAACCTGATGCTCCTGAGGCTCCTGAGGCCGCCTTTTCGGGCAGCAGGGCATCATCGTCGATCATCGGCAGGATGCCTGTCGGTCCCGTCAGTCGTGACACGGACCGACAGACAGCCATCACCCCGCCCAGGGCCGCGCCCCGCGTTCGTCCTGGGCCCAGACGCCGCGCCATCCTCCGGCCTCGCGCCAAAGCTCGACCGAGCCCCGCTCCAGGTCGCGCCCATCAAGTAGCAGCAGCGCCCCTTCGCAGGATTCCGGCACGGAACCGACCCGCGTGCGCACCACCACCCCGGTCGCGCCTCTGCAGAGCTCTCCCATCTGCTCCGTACTGGGCTCGGCCTTGCCGAACCACACCCGCCAGGTCTCGCCCCCATCGGTCATCGTGCACCACGACCGCCGGCAGGCCCTCTCCGGCCCCTCCTCGACCAAGGCCAGCCCCCGCCGCCGCGCCCAGATGTCGGCCGGGAACAGCCGCACCGACGGCCGGACCAGATGCGCCTCGCTCCCGTCCCGGATCGCCAGATTCGTTCCCTCAGCCCCAATCCAGACATCTGGCGCCTCCGCCCTCGGCCAGAGCATCACCGCACAGGCGAACGGCACCCCCAGCCATCGCAACCGGCCTTTCCATAGGCAGATGAACAGCAGGCCCAGGAAAGCCACTGGTAACGCCATCCATGGCGCGCTGGCGATGGTCGCCACCGCCCCCGGCAAGCCTGCCGTGAACCGCCCGATCTGCATCATCCAGCCGACGCTTTCGCCCGCCAGCCACAGCACCGGCCCGCCCCAGCCGAAGGCCTCCATCAGCGCCCCGACCGCCAGCGCCGGCATCATCACGAACGACGAGATCGGCGCGACCACCAGGTTCGCGAACAGTCCATAGAGCGCCGACCGGTTGAAATGCTGCATGGCGAACGGCCCCGTCGCCAGCCCGGCCACGAGGCTCGCCATCACCGCGGCGAAAACCCAGGACCCGGCGCGCTGAACCGCCGCGATCGGCCAGGGCACGTCGATCTCTTTCAGCCTGGGCGGCCAGGCCTCGGCCAGGGCCACCAGCGCCGCCGTGGCCGCGAACGACATCTGGAACCCCGGCTGAACCACCGACTCTGGCCGCCTCAGCAGGACGATCAGGGCCGCCAGCGCCAGCGCATTCATGCTGATCGCCCGTCGGTCCAGCAGGATGGCCGCGAAAGCCACCCAGGCCACGATCGCCGCCCGCTCGGCCGGGGCCGGGGCCCCTGAGATCACCAGATAGGTCCCGACCGCGATCACCCCGGCCCAGGCCGCCGCCTTCTTGCCCGGGATCCTCAGCACCAGCCACGGCCAGGCTGCGATCCCCAGCCTCACCACGAAGAAGACGAAGCCGCCCACGATCGCCATGTGCAGGCCCGAGATCGACAGGATGTGGGCCAGCCCCGAATCCCGCATGGCCTGCTCGTCCTCGGGATCGATCCAGGCCTCGTGCCCCGTGACCATGGCCGCAGCGATCCCGCCGGTCTCATGCCCCAGCCGGTCCACGATCCGACGCCCCAGATCGAACCGGTAGCCGTTGATCGCCATCTGCAGCCTCAGGCCCCACGGCGGCTCGTTCAGCATCACCGGCCGGGGATTGCCCAGCACCAGCGCCGTCCCGCCCACGCTCTGGAACCAGGCGTTCCGCCCGAAATCGAAACTGCCCGGGCTCGAAGGCGGCATCGGCGGATTGACGATGGCCCGGACCCGAACCGGCGTTCCCGGCCTCGGCGCCTCCCCGGTCAGCGAAAGGTTCAGCCGATGCGGAATGGCCTGGGCCGCCACGCCCTCCATCCAGGTCGGGGCCAGCACGACCCGGGAGCCGCGGGCTCCCGGCGACGAGACGTCGATCACCCACCCCTCCACCCCGATGGGTCCGTCCGAAGCCTCCGCGACCGGCGCGGCCACCGCATCGGACCTCAGCTTGGCCACCAGCATACCCGCCGCCACGAAGGCGATCAGCGTGAAAGGGATCAACCGCCATGTCCCCCGCCGCCAGGCCATCGCGGCCAGCGCGATCGTTCCGACAGCCCCCAGCGCCAGCGGCCACACGGGCGGCTCTACCCTGAACGCGAAATACAGCGCGCAGCCGATTCCGAACGCCACCGGCGCCCACAGCCGCCACCGCTCCGATTGGCTCGCGACCTCGCCCGCCAGCCGCTCGCGCAGGGTGGGGCTAGGCCGTTCCGCATCCGGCGCTATAACGCCCGGCGAAATGTCCCGCCCCGTCGTCACCCGCATCGCCCCCTCGCCCACCGGTTCCATGCACATTGGAACCGCGCGAACCGCACTTTTTAACTACCTTTACGCGAAGCGCCATGGGGGCAAGTTCCTCATCCGCGTGGAGGACACCGACCGCGAGCGTTCGACCGACGAGAACGTGGACATCCTGTTCCAGGGCTTCGCCTGGCTCGGCCTCGCCTCGGATGAGGAGCCGCTCTACCAGTTCCAGCGCGCCGACCGGCACCGCGAGGTCGTCCAGGCCCTGCTCGAGCGCGGAGCCGCCTTCCGCTGCTTCATGACCGCCGAGGAGACCGAGGCCCAGCGCGAGCAGGCCCGCGCCGAGGGCCGCGCCCTGCGCTCAACCTGGCGCGACCGGACCCCGACGGCAGACCAGATATCCCAGCCTCACGTCATCCGCTTCCGGACCCCGATGGACGAGCCGATCGTGATCCAGGACGCGGTGCAGGGCGAGGTGCGCTTCCCGTCCAAGGACCTCGACGATCTCGTCCTGCTGAGGTCCTCGGGCGACCCGACCTACAACCTCGCCGTGGTGGTCGACGACCACGACATGGGGATCAGCCACGTCATCCGGGGCGACGACCATCTCAACAACACGCCCCGCCAGGCGCTGATCTATGATGCGATGGGCTGGGACCGGCCGATCTTCGCCCACGTGCCGCTGATTCACGGGCCCGATGGCAAGAAGCTGTCCAAGCGCCACGGCGCGACCTCGGTCGCCGAATACGCCGAGCAGGGCTACCTGCCCGAGGCGATGCGCAACTACCTGACGCGCCTCGGCTGGTCTCATGGCGACGACGAACTGTTCTCGGACGCCCAGGCCCAGAGTTGGTTCGACCTCGAGCACATCGGCCGCGCCCCGGCCCGGCTCGACTTCGACAAGCTGAACCACGTCAACGGCCACTGGATTCGCCATGCCGACGACGAGCGGCTCGCGGCGCTCGTGCTGGATGTGCTCGGCAGGCGCGGCGCCACCCTGGACAACGGCGACCAGGCCCGACTGATCCAGGCCATGCCGATGATCAAGGACCGCGCAGACACCCTCCTGGTCCTCGCCGATCAGGCCGGCTTTGTGCTCCAGCGCCGCCCCCTGAAGATCGAAGGCAAGCCCGCCGACCAGCTGACCGAGGAAGCCCGTGCCCGCCTCTCGCGCCTGGGCCGGCGGCTCGCCGTGGTCCAGGCCTGGGACGCAGCGCCTCTCGAAGCCGAGCTCAAGGCCTTCGCGGAATCCGAAGGCGTCGGCATGGGCAAGATCGGCCCGCCACTCCGCGCCGCACTGACCGCCGGGGCCGCCTCTCCTGACATCGCCAAGACCCTGGCGGCCCTCGGCAAGGCCGAGGCGCTCGGCCGTCTGGACGACGCGCTTTCCCCCGACGCCTGAGGCGCTATAAGACTGCCAACCCCACGCTGCTCCCCCGGCGTCACAGGATATCCATATGACCGACAAAGCCACGCTGACGCTCGCAGACAAGACCGTCGAACTCCCCGTTCTCAAGGGCACGACCGGTCCTGATGTCATCGACATCCGCAAGCTCTACGGGGCCACTGACGCTTTCACCTTCGATCCCGGTTTCACCTCGACCGCCTCGTGTGAGTCGGGCCTGACCTACATCGACGGCGATGCGGGCGTCCTGCTCCACCGTGGCTACCCGATCGACCAGCTGGCCTCGAAGTCGAACTTCGTCGAGGTCTGCTACCTGCTGCTGAACGGCGAACTGCCGAACGCTGCGGAACACCAGCGCTTCGAGACGCTGGTCACGCGACACACCATGCTGCATTCGCAGTTCGACCGGTTCTTCGAGGGCTTCCGCCGCGACG
>CAMLNT010000171.1 GCA_946481425.1 uncultured Brevundimonas sp. | reverse complement strand
GAAGGCTGGCGTGGAGAGTCCGATGACAGCCAGGATGGTGTAGCCGAGGTTCGACAGGGGGCCGACCACTGCGCCAAGCAGCAGTGTTTTTCCAAACCCGAACCGGAGGGCGAACAGGCCCCCGGCGGTGATTCCGAGAAGGGTTCCGGCGAGTCCGGCGCTGAGCCGCATGGCGGCGATACCGTCCAGCGTCAGGCCAAGTTCCAGATAGAAGGGCCCGGTCATCGGTCCCATGACGAAGTCCGGAAGCCTGTAGAGGCTGATCGCCGCAAGCATCAGCAGGGCGGCCGCCTTGTGCTCCTTGAAGAACGCGATGAAAGGCCCGACAACGGCGTCGAACAGTCCGCGCGGCGTCCAGAGGGCGAAGCCGCCCGTCGCCTGGCTGAGATCGCGACGATCCACCGGCTCCTTGGCGAACAGGGTGGCGGCGATGGCCAAGCCCATACCCAGCCCCCAAAGGACATAGGAGGTAGCCCAACCGACCCGCGCCGCCACCAGAAGGATCAGCGCGTTGCCGCCGAGGATGGCGAACCGGTAACCCATCTGGAAGGCGGAGGTCAGCAGCGCCTGATCCTCGTCGCTTTGCGCAGTCTCGATCCGGAAAGCGTCGGCGACGATATCCTGGGTCGCGGCGGAGAAGGCCGTGACCAGAGCCGCGATGCCCAGGGCGGTGAGCCCGCCCTCCGGCCCGATGATCGCCATGGCGATCAGAGAGAGGCCCACCATCCCTTGCGACAACAACAGCCAGCCGCGACGACGTCCAAACCGCCCAAGGATCGGAACATCCACGCGGTCGATCACCGGCGCCCAAAGGAATTTAAGCGAATAGGCCAGGCCGACCCATGAGATGAACCCGATCGCGGCGAGCTCCGTCCCCGCCTCGCCGAGCCAGAGACCCAAGGTGTTGCCGACCAGCATGAAAGGTAGGCCGGAGCCGAGGCCGATCAGCAGAATCATCAGGACCTGAGGGCGGCGCAGCGCCTTCAGCACGTCCATGGTGGAAACCTTGCGCGGCGCGCCCGGCTCCGGCGTCGGAACGGCGCTTTCACCTTCCGAGCCGCGCTCCAGCGCGCCCGACACGTCCGATCCGGATTTCTTGCTCGCCATGCGGCAGGCCCCCTCGTGAGGCGCCCCCGCGCCGTCGTCAGGAGGCCAGCTTTACCCGACCGTCGCGGTTCGTCCAGCGGGCGAGTGACGCACGCAGCAGGGCGACGTCGATCGGCTTGGCAAGATGGTCGTTCATCCCGGCCTCCAGACAGGCCCGACGATCCTCGGCGAAGGCATTGGCCGTCAGGGCCAGGATCGGCGTCATATCCCCCTTGGCGCGGACCGCGCGGGTGGCGGCCAAGCCGTCCATGCCGGGCATGCGCATGTCCATCAGCACCAGGTCGTAGCGGGCCCGGGCCATTGAGGCGACGGCCTCCTCGCCGGACGCCGCCGTCTCGACCGAACAGCCTTCGCGGCGGAGCAGGGTCTTGGCCAGCAGGGCGTTGACCGGATTGTCCTCGGCCAGCAGCACCCGGATGCCCGCGAAGGTCGGAGGGGCGACCCGCTCGTCATCGCGCGACGCACCATTGGCGGGCGCCGTTCTCAGGATCGTCTGCACCCGCTCGGCCAGCGACGCCCGCCGCAGCGGCTTGATCAGATAGCCGGCGAAGCCGTGATCGCGATAGCGCTGGATCAGGTCTCGATCCTGCGGCCTGAGCAGGATGATGCCGCGGCCGTTGGCTGGCGGCGCGGCCAGCACGCCCTGTTCTGCCGTGGCGTGGTCTACCAGCACCACCCGGCAGGTCGGATCGTCCGCGACGTCCACGCCCCGCGCCACGCCGCCCGACGCGACGACATGACCCGCGGCCGCGCGGGCCACCAGCGCGTCCGGCGACCGGATGCAGATCTCCACCCCGTCGAGCGGACGGCCCCGCCCGTCCTCGAATCCCGGCGACCGGTCAAAGGCGGCCTCGACCACAAAGCGGGCGCCGCCCGCCGGGGCGTCCTCGACGGCGACGGTCCCGCCCATGCCGCGAGCCAGCCGCTCGACCACGGCCAGGCCCAGGCCCGTGCCGCCGTGACGGGTCGCGTCGTCGGTCTGCACATGGCCGAACTGCTCGAAGATGCGGCGGCGGGCCTCGACCGGCACGCCGGGCCCGGTGTCATCGACCACGAAGCGCAGCGTCGGCCGCTCGTCCGGTCCGCCCGCCCGCTCGACCGCGATGTGGACGCCGCCCGTCTCGGTGAACTTCACCGCATTGCCGGCGAGGTTGAACAGGATCTGCCGCAGCCGGCCGTCGTCGCCCAGGATGTCGGGCGCGTCGGGCGACACCGTCCAGACGATCTCCAGGCCCTTGTCGTGAGCCTTCGGGCTCAACAGTTCGGCGACGCCCTGCACGAGAGTTTCCAGGTCCACCGGCGCCTGCTCGAATTCAACCTTGCCGGCCTCCAGCCGGGCGTAGTCCAGAAGGTCATTGACGAGTCCCAACAGGTGTTCGGCAGAGTCTCTCGCGGCCTGGGCATAGGCCTTCTGCGCGCCGTCCAGCTTGGTGCGCGACAGGAGCCCCAGCATGCCGATCACGCCGTTCAGGGGCGTGCGCATCTCGTGGCTCATGAGGCGCAGGAACTCCTCGCCCGAGCCGGTTCCCTGGGGTTTCGTCTTCGCCCGTCTGGCCATGCCGCCTCCCGATCAGGACGGCAGTCTGACGCCTGTGGATTAACGCCGGCTCAAGGCCGTCGTCCAAGATACAGCCGGTCGCGGATCGAGGCGTCACCCTGGAAGGTGCGGAGCTGGCCCAGATAGAGGTCCGGGACCCCGTCGCCATTGAAGTCGGCCAGTTCGACGGCCAGCACATGCTCGCCGACCGTGCCGCCGAAGACGGCCTCGGTCGCATCGGCGAACCGGCCGGCCCCGTCGTTGAACCAGACCGTCACGTTCGGACGATCCGCCCGGACGACGTCCAGGTCGCCGTCTCCGTCCAGGTCGGCGAAACGCGCATCGACGGTCAGACCATCGGTGTCGGGAAGCCGCGCCTCGGTTTCGTCGACGAAGCGGCCGTGACCATCGTTGATGTAGAGGCGGTCGCGGCCATCGCGGCCCTGCCAGTCCGGGTGGCTGAAGTAGAGATCGAGATCCCCGTCACCGTCCACATCGACGGGCGCGACCTTGCGCGCCTCGATGAAGCCCGGCGCCGGCAGGCGCTCGGCCGACGCATCCAGGAACCGGCCGGACCCGTCGTTGAGCCAGAGGGCATGACCGCCCTCCAGGCCCAGCACGATGTCCAGATCGCCGTCGCCGTCCAGATCGGCGAACTCGCCATCCTGGCCGGTGGCGGCCTCGCGCGGCAGGCGGGCGGCGGTCTCGTCGACAAAGCCGCCGCGGCCGTCGTTGATGAGCAGCCGGTCCTGTCCGGCGCCGACCAGAAGCAGCTCCAGCCGGCCGTCGCCGTCGAGGTCGGCCTCGGCGACCGCATTGGCCTCCGTATCGGGGATCAGACCCCGCACCCGCACGAACCCGTCGGGTCCGCCACGATAGAATTCGTGCACATCGGTGCGTTCAAAGCGGACGTCGTCCTCGGACACGATCAGCAGATCGAGCCGGCCGTCGCCGTCGAAATCGGCGACGGCGACGTCTTCGCTGTCGTGACCCCGGCCGGGCTGGTTCAGTTGTGGTGGGCCTGGCGCCAGTTCGTCGCCGGCGAGCGGCTCCAGCAGGTCCGATCGCTCCGTGAACCGGCCGTCACCGTCATTGGTCAGCAGGGTGTTGGTCAGCCACTCCTGGGCGGTCGCCAGATCGAGGTCTCCATCACCGTCCAGGTCGATCGACACGACGTCCATGGTGTTGACGCCGGTGCTCTCCGGGAGGTGTGAGGCGGTCACGTCCTCGAAGCGAAAGCCGGTCGTCTGGCAGAGGGCGGCGGGGGCAGCGGCGCCCATCAGGGCGGCCAGGACGATGGTCTTGAGCATGTGCGTTTCTCCCGGCGGAGAGCCTAACCGCGCCGGTTCCGCTACGCCCGTGAAGGATTCGTCAGAAAACCCGCTCGCCGATGGTGGCGGGCGCAGGCCCTGCGACCGGCCCCTCATGCACGGGTCGACGATAGGCCAGTGCTTCGGCGATGTGACGCCGAAGCACTCCGGTCGCGCCCTCGAGATCGGCGATAGTGCGGGCCAGGCGCAGGGTTCGGGTCCAGCCGCGCGCCGTGAGGCCGCCAGCCTCGCCCGCCCGGACCATCAGGTCGCGTCCGGCCTGATCGGGCGCCGCGATCCTGTCGAGGACCGGGCCGGTCGCCCGGGCGTTCAGGGCCGCGTCCGGCTCCAGATCGAGCGCGCGAGCGCGATCCACCGCGATGGCCCGGGCGGCCGCGACACGCGCGGCTGCTTCAGCCGTGCCCTCGGCCGGCGGCGGCAGGGCCATGTCGGCGGCGGTGACCGCCGGGGCCTCGACCTGGAGGTCGATCCGGTCGAGCAGGGGGCCGGACAGCCGACCCTGATAATCCTTCTGACAGCGGGGAGCCTTGCCGCAGGCGCCCTTGCCGAGGCCGCCTAGGCCGCAGCGGCACGGGTTCATCGCCGCGACCAGCTGGAAGCGGGCCGGATAGCGCACATGAGCGTTCGCCCGCGCCACGGTCACCTCGCCGGTCTCGAGCGGCGTCCTCAGGGAATCCAGCGCCTGCGGGCTGAACTCGGGCAGTTCGTCCAGGAACAGCACGCCATTGTGGGCCAGGGACACCTCGCCGGGTCTGGCCTTGATTCCGCCGCCCGTGAGGGCCGCCATGGAGGCGGAGTGGTGGGGCGTCCGGAACGGCCTGACGCTTGTCAGGGCCCCGCGCGCGATCATGCCCGCCAGAGACCAGACCATCGAGGTCTCCAGCAGTTCCGCAGGCGTCAGCGGCGGCAGCAGACCCGGCAGTCGTGCGGCCAGCATCGACTTGCCCGATCCTGGTGGGCCGACGAACATCAGGTTGTGGCCTCCTGCGGCGGCCACCTCGAGCGCCCGCTTGGCCATCTCCTGACCCTTCACTTCACGAATGTCCGGGGCCGCCTCGCCGGTCAGCGCCTGACCCGGCACGGGCCGGCGCATCA
>CAMLNT010000170.1 GCA_946481425.1 uncultured Brevundimonas sp. | reverse complement strand
CGACCATGACCAGGCCGGGCAGCACGAAGATGATCGCGCTCATGGCCCCGCCGACGGACGCGACGGTCTGGACCGTCATGTTTTCCCAGATGGTCGAGTTCTTCAGCGCCCGCAGCAGCGTCATGGAAATGACCGCCGCCGGGATGGCCGAGGCGAAGGTCAGGCCGACCTGCAGACCGAGATAGGTGTTCGCGGCGGTGAAGATCACCGCCAGGATGCAGCCCAGAACGAGGGCGCGTAGCGTCAATTCCAGCCGGCGCTTGGGCGCGGGCGCGGTTTGATCCGTCATGAAATCCTCCCAAAGGAAGGTTGACGTAACCGCAACCCTATCGGGCTGGCAACGGAAAGCAGACCGTCAACTCAATCCAGCGCCACGATGTGCGGCAGGCCGCGCATCCGTCCGGCGGAGTCCAGACCGTAGCCGACCAGATAGCGCGCCGGGGCCTCCCAGCCGACGTAGTCCGGCTCGATGGCCCGCGGCTCGGGCCAGGGTTTGGAGGCGAAGACGCAGGTCAGCACCCGGGCCGCGCCCCTTTCCCTCACGATTTCCACGGCTCGCGACAGCGACAGGCCTGTGTCGAAGACGTCGTCCAGGATCAGCACCGTCTTGCCGGCCACGTCGCGCTGGAGCCCGGCCCGCTCGTCGATCCGGCCGCGCGAGGTCTTCTCGTCGCCGTAGGAGGCCAGCCACAGGGCGTCGAAGCCGACCATCCGCCCGCGCCGGGCCAGGGCCCGCGTCAGGTCGGCCGCGAACCAGATGCCGCCGGTCAGCAGCACCACCGCGATCGTCTCGTCGTCGATGTCCGGCGCGATTCGGTCGGCCAGGGTCTCGATGACGGCCTGGACCTCGTCTTCGGCGATCAGGATTTCGTAGGGCGGGGAGGGGTCAGCCATGATGCCCGGCGGATACCGCCGGGCGCAGGCCGTTGTCCACAGCCTCGACGATAGGCGCGGCCTCGGGGACCTCCTCGGCGTGGGCCACGGATTCGGCCGGATCGTGCGCGCCGGGCCCGCGAAGGCCGTGATCTTCTGGCGGCGCGGCTTCGGCGTGATCGCCATGGTCCGCACCATGGCCTGCCGGCTCGGGCGCATGGGCGGGCGTGTGCCGCGCCGTCTCGCGACGGATCTCCGGGGCGAAGGCCAGGTCGACGTCGGCCCCGTGACCCTCGGGATCAGGGATCACGGTCGTCATGTAGATCACATGACCCGGCGCGACCGCCTCGGCCGGCGGCTGGACAATGCGGGTGTCGATGCGCTCGCCGTGGCTATCGACCAGGGCCACCCGCACCGGCGGGGCCAGCCGCGGCTCGCCGCGCACGTTCCTCAGCCGGAACGTCACCTCGACGGCGGCGGTCCCGTCCGGTGCGGCACGCGCGGAAATCTCTTCGAACTCCAGCCCGGTAGCGTTTACCGGCAGGCCGATCGCGGCATAGGCGGCGGCGGTGCGCGGCGCCATCTCGACTACATCGACCCGGAACAGGTAGGCCGAGACCGTCAGCCCCAGACAGAAGACACCCAGCGTCGCCCAGACCGCGCCCTGCACGACAGCCTGCTTCAGCCGCCTCTGCTCGACCACCTTGGCGCGGAACGCCTTGGGCAGCTCCGGCGCCGTGAGGCCGCCCTCGGCCTCGATCGGCGTGTCGACTGCGTGGATGGAGGCGCCGATCTCGGGCTCGACCACCAGGTCCAGGGTCTGTTCGCCCTCGGCGCGCCAGGCGAATCCGCAGGAGGTGCAGCGCACGGTGCGGCCATTCGCGCCGACGGCTTCGTCAGGCACGAAATATCGCGTGGAACAGTCGGGGCAGGACAGTATCATGCCATTACGGGCGCCTGGCCCATCTCCCCGAGTTCGCCCGTTCGACCATGTCCGTTCAAGCCGCCGCGCCCGCCAGTTCCGCCGTCCGCTTCGACTCCGTCGGGCTGGCCTACGGCGGGCATGGGCCCGAGGTGTTGAAGGACGTCGATTTCACCTTGCCTGCGGGCTCTTTCCACTTCCTTACCGGCCCCTCTGGAGCGGGCAAATCGAGCCTTCTGAAGCTGATTTACATGGGCGCGGCGGCCACCCGCGGCGCCGTGCGCCTGTTCGGACGCGATACCGCCCGCATCAGCCCCGCTGACCGGACGGCGCTGCGGCGGCGCATGGGGGTGGTGTTCCACGATTTCCGCCTGATCGATCACCTGTCGGCCTTCGACAATGCGGCCCTGCCGCTGCGGGTCGCCGGCCAGAAGCCCAAGGCCTATCGCGAGGACGTCGAGGAGCTGCTCGCCTGGGTCGGGCTGGGTTCACGGATGCAGGACCTGCCGTCGTCCCTGTCAGCCGGAGAGAAACAGCGGCTGGCCATCGCCCGCGCGGTGGTCGGTCGGCCCTGGCTGATCCTTGCCGATGAGCCGACCGGCGCGGTCGACGACGAGATGGCCGTGCGCATCCTGCGGCTCTTCATCGAGCTGAACCGGTTGGGCGCGACGGTGCTCATCGCCACCCACGACCACGAGCTGGTCGGGCGCTCCGGCATGCCGGAGTTGCGCCTCGAGCGCGGCCGCCTGTCGGAGGTCGCCCGATGACCGAGCGTCGCCCCGGACCGCTCCTGCCGCCCGGTGAGGGCCGCGACCTCGCCCTGTTCGCGGTCGTCGCCATCCTGTGTTTCCTCGCCGTCTTCGGGGCCATGGCCGCCGCCGCCGCCGACCGCGCCGCCCAGGGCTGGGCCCGCGACATGGCGGCCGAGGCCACCGTCCAGGTCAGCCCCCGCCCGGACGAGACCGGCGACCAGGCCGCCGCGCGCGCCGCCGAGGTCCTCTCCGGCGTCCCCGGCGTGGCCGAGGCCGCGGCTCTGGAACGGGAAGAGGCCGAACGCCTGCTCCGTCCCTGGCTGGGCGAGGGCATCCTGGAAGACCTGCCCCTGCCGCATCTGGTCGTCGTGCGCTTCGATCCGGACAATCCCGCCCGCGGCGAGGCTCTCAGCCGCGCGCTGGCCGAGGCCGGTCTCGACGGCCGGGTCGATGACCATTCGGTCTGGCGCGCCGACGTCGGCCAGGCGGCCATGACCGCGAAGCTCTCGGCCATCGGACTGGCCCTGCTCGCCGCCATCGCCGCGGGGGCCGCTGTCATCTTCGCCAGCCGGTCGGGTCTGCAGGCCCGCCACGAACTGATCGAGGTGCTCAGCCTCACCGGAGCGACCGACGACTACATCGCCAACCTGTTCCAGGCGCGGTTCGCCTGGCTGGCCGCCGTCGCCGGGGCGGCCGGGTCCCTGGCGGCCATCGGGCTTCTGGCGGTGCTGATCCTGTCGGGCGGGCCTCGCGGCCTGACGCCGGCCCTGCCGTTCGACTGGTCCGACATCATCCTGGCCGCGCCGGCCGCAGTGCTGGCGGCGGGCTTGGCGGCGCTGGCGGCGCGCTTTACCGTCCGCAGCCTGTTGCACGCCGCTTGGCGCACGGAGACGAGGGGATGAGGTGGATCGCGGCGCTCGCGGTTCTCGCGACCATCTGGTTGGCGGGACTGCTCGCCTTCGCCGACCGGGTCGAGCGCATGACGCCGGCCGCCGATCCCGGCCGCGCGGATGGGATCGTCGTCCTGACCGGGGCCTCGGACGAGCGCATCAATGCGGCGCTGCGCCTCCTGTCGGCAGGTCGCGGCGAGCGCCTGCTGGTTTCGGGCGTGAACCGTCAGGTCCAGCGGCAGGAGCTTCGCGCTGTCACCGCCGGATCGAACCGCCTGTTCGACTGCTGCGTCGATCTCGGCTTCGACGCCGAGGACACGCTCGGCAACGCCCAGGAGATCGCCGCCTGGTCTGACGCCAAGGGCTACGACAGCCTGATCGTGGTCACCAGCGATTACCACATGGCCCGCTCGATGCTGGAAATTCGCGGCCAGATGCGCGACGCCGAGCTCATCCCCTATGCGGTCGGCACCCCCTCGCTCAACACTGACAGCTGGTGGCGCTCCGAGACCGGCGTGCGGCGCATGACCCTGGAGTATTCAAAGTATCTCGCGGTTCTCGTCCGCGAAGCGGTCGCGCGCCTGTTCAGCGGCTCCGGCGAGCCGCCCGCAGAGCCAGCCCCGGAGTCCGAGTAAACCATGCTGGCTGTTCGCCGCGTCCTGTTCGCGATCTGGCTCTACCTGTCGATGGCCATCGTCGCCGTCGGCCTGTCACCCGCACTGCTGATGCCGCAGCGGCCCGCCATGGGCGTCATCAAGATCTGGGCGCGCACCGTCCTTTTCGGCCTGCGCTGGATAATGGGCATCACGGTCGAGGTGAGGGGCCTGGAGCATCGCCCGACCGGCGCGGCGCTCGTCGCGCCCAAGCATCAGTCGATGCTCGACATCGTCGCCCCCTTCACCGTGCTGGATCAGGCCTGCTTCGTCCTCAAGAAGGAGCTGATGATGACGCCCTTCCTGGGCTGGTTCGCCTGGAAGACGAAGATGATCCCCGTCGACCGATCGGCCCATGCCAAGGCGCTCAAGGACATGGTCCGCCACGCCCGCGCGCGGCTCGCCGAAGGCCGCCAGATCGTCATCTTCCCGGAGGGCACCCGCGTCCAGCCGGGCGCCGAGCCGGCATACAAGCCGGGCGTCGCCGCCATCTATCGCGACCTCGAAGGCGCCTGCTGGCCCGTCGCCACCAACTCCGGCGAGCATTGGCCGGCCAAGGGCATCCGGTTCGTTCCCGGCCATGTCGTCTTCGAATATCTGCCGCCGCTCCCTGCCGGCCTGAAGCGCGCCGAGTTCATGGCGCGGCTCGAGGAGTCTATCGAGACAGCCTCCAACCGCCTGTCGAACCGGCAGCCAATCTCGGTCCCGGCCTCCGAACCCACGCGCGACCCCGCCTGAGGGCCCGCAGTTTTGCGGGGACGCTCCGCCATCTTCAGTCACCCCAGACGAGCTGCAACGCGGCGAAGATCCGGGACCTAAGCGCAGGCGGATCAACGGAGTTCGGGTCTCACCTCTCCGCTCCGCTGCGGCCGGGACGATGTTTGGAGAGCGGGGACGAGAACGATTCTTCGCCGGCCAGATCCCCACCCCTACGGCGCACCCCATACTCCTGAGGTCCCCACGCCAGGGGAGGGCGCATGGCCAGCG
>CAMLNT010000169.1 GCA_946481425.1 uncultured Brevundimonas sp. | reverse complement strand
TCTGAGCGGGTTCACTGAGTTCCGGGAAATGGTGGAGCCGAGGGGAGTCGAACCCCTGACCTCGTCATTGCGAACGACGCGCTCTACCAACTGAGCTACGGCCCCAACGGAGCGGGGCTAATGCTGCGACGGCGCGGCGAAGTCAAGCACGGCCTTTGACGCGCCGAAATGAGCGGCTAGAAGCGGGCTCCCGCGAAAGGACAGTCCATGGGCGTCGCCGTCGTCTGGCTTATCAACACCATCTTCTCTCTGCTGACGTGGTTCATCATCGCCCAGGCCGTGGCGAGCTGGCTGATCGCGTTCAACGTGATCAATCCGCGCAACCAGCTGGTCTATTCGATCCTGCGCTTCCTCGACGCCGTGACGCGCCCGATCCTGGAACCGTTCCGCCGCATCATTCCGACCCTGGGCGGCGTCGACGTCAGCCCGATCGTGGTCCTTGTGCTGCTGCGGTTCGCGCAGATCCTTTTCAACCAGTCGGCCGCTCCGATCCTGCTCGGCTTCTAGGCCTGCGTTGACCTAACCCCGTTTTCACTTGGCGCTCCGCGCCGGGGCGGCTTTATTCCCTCCGGGATACGTGGAGGGGCCGAATGAGACGCCTTGTGATCGCCGCCGCATCGGTGGCGCTGACGCTTTCGGGATGCACGACGACGGGCGGGGCCGGGCCCGACGCTCCGTCGGACAGCGGTGAAAGCGCCGCCCTGCTGCCAGGCCTGCGCGGCCTCGACGATCCTTATCCCTCCACCTATCAGCCGCTCCCGCGCGAGGACGTGGCCATCGTCGGCGGGACCGTCTTCACCGCCACCGGCCAGCGCATCGAGAACGGCGTGGTGGTCATGATCGACGGGCGCATCGCCGCCGTCGGCGGGCCCGACACACCGATCCCCGCCGGGGTCCGCCGCATCGACGCCGCCGGGCGCTTCGTCACCCCCGGCGTGATCGATTCCCACAGCCACCTGGGCGTCTATCCTTCGCCGTCGGTCCAGGCGACGTCGGACGGCAACGAGGCGACCAATCCGAACACCGCCTATGTCTGGTCCGAACATTCGGTCTGGCCGCAGGACCCGGGCTTCAACCGCGCCCGCGAAGGCGGCGTGACCACCCTCATGATCCTGCCGGGCTCGGCCAACCTGTTCGGTGGCCGGTCGGTGACGCTGAGGAATGTGCCCGCCGTCTCGATGCAGGCCATGAAGTTTCCGGACGCCCCCTACGGCCTGAAGATGGCCTGCGGCGAGAACCCGTCACGCGTCTACGGCGGCCGCAACCAGAGCCCGGCGACCGGCATGGGCAACATGGCCGGCTACCGCGCGGCCTGGATCGAGGCCCAGAACTACCGCCGCAGGTGGGACGCTTATGACCGTGCGATCGAAAACGGCGAGAGCCCCGATCCGCCGACGCGCGATCTGCGCCTGGAAACCCTGGCCGGCGTGCTGTCGGGCGACATCCTGGTTCAGAATCACTGCTACCGCGCCGACGAGATGATGCTCATGATGGATCTGGCGCGTGAGTTCGGCTACCGCATCACGACCTTCCACCACGCCTCCGAGAGCTACAAGATCGCGGACGTGCTTGCCCGCGAGGGCATCTGCTCGGCCACCTGGGCCGGCTGGTGGGGCTTCAAGATGGAGAGCCTGGACGGCATCGAGGAGAACGCCGCCCTGCTGGAAGCCGCCGGCGCCTGCGCCGTCATCCACTCCGACGACGATACCCTGACCCAGCGCCTGAACCAGGAGGCCGCCGCGGCCCTCTCCGCCGGCCGCCGCGCCGGACTGGACATCGCCGAAGAGACCGCGATCGCCTGGATCACCCTGAACGCCGCCCGCGCCATCGGCATCGACGACCAGACGGGCAGCCTCGAGGTCGGCAAACGCGCCGACGTCGTGATCTGGTCCGCCAATCCCTTCTCGATCTACGCTCGCGCCGACCAGGTCTTCATCGACGGCGCCCGCGTCCATGACCGCTTCGATCCGGCCTATCAGGCCCGGTCCGACTTCGAGCTCGGCCAGCCCGGCCAGGAGGACCGCTGATGCTCCGCCTGAGAACCCTCATCGCGGCCGCGGCCGCCCTGGCCATCTCGTCCGGCGCGGCCCTCGCCCAGACGGTGGCCATCACCAACGGCCGGATCCTGACCGGGAGCGCCGAAATCCAGCGCGGCACAGTCGTCATCCGTGACGGCCGCATCGCCGCCGTCGGCGCGGACGTCGCCGTACCGGCCGGGGCCGAAGTCATCGATGCGCGCGGCGGGGTCATCGCGCCCGGCTTCGTGGCGGTCGATTCCGGTCTCGGCGGTGTCGAGGTCTCGGCGCTGCAGGACACCAACGACCTGCGCCAGTCCTCCAACTCGCTGAGCGCGGCCTTCGACGTCTCATGGGGCCTGGATCCCGACAGCTTCACCCTGCCGGTGGCGCGTCTCGGTGGCATCACGCGAGCTATCGTCGTGCCTCAGCATCCGGGGTCGAGCGGCGGCCACTTTCACGAAGAGGACACCGCCGGCGTCGGCGAAGGAGGGCTGCATTCGCCGGGCCTGTTCGCCGGTCAGGCGGCGGCCATCCACCTGGCCGAGGGAACCGACATCCTCGTCGCGCCCCGTGTGGCCATGGTCGCGCCGTTCGGCGACGCCGGCGCCGACGTCGCGGGCGGCGCGCGCGGCGCCGAATTCACCCTGTTCCGCGAGATCCTCCGCGAGGTCCGCCTCTATGCCGCGAACCGCTCAGCCTACGACCGTGGGAACCTGCGCGACCTGATGCTGTCGCGCGCCGACCTCGAGGCCCTGATTCCGGTGGTCGAGGGACGCATGCCCCTGATCGTGACGGTCCATCGCGCGGCGGACATCCGCAATGTCCTGCGGCTCGCCGACGAAGAGAACCTCGACGTCATCCTCGACGGCGCCGAGGAAGGCTGGCGCGTCGCCGACGAGATCGCGGCCGCGCGCGTGCCGGTGCTGCTCAATCCCCTGACCAACCTGCCGTCCTCTTTCGAGGTTCGCGGGGCGACGATGGAAAACGCCGCACGCCTTCACGCGGCGGGCGTGGTCATCGCGATCAAGGGCAATGAGGGTTCGGTCCACCGGGCCCGCGAGGCGCGCTACAACGCCGGCAATGCCGTCGCCCATGGCCTGCCTTATCTCGCGGCGATCGAGGCCCTGACCGTCGCCCCGGCACGCATCTTCGGCCTGGAAGATCGCTTCGGCGGCCTCCGCCCCGGCGTCGAAGCCGATGTGGTGGTCTGGACCGGCGACCCGCTGGAGCCCCTGAGCCAGCCGATCGCCGTCTTCATCGGCGGCCGCAGCCAGCCGCTGGAATCTCGCGCTCTGGAACTGAGAGATCGTTATCTCGACCGGACCGCCCTGCCGCACGCTTACGGGAATTGAGCATCGACACACGGTGCGGCGCGGGCTTATCGTCCCGGCTGAACGATGTTCAAGGGGCGGGAGCCCGGGAGGGAATTGATATGAGAAAGAGCACTCTGGCCGCTGCAAGCGTGGCCATCCTGGGCGCTGTCGCGCTCGCTGGCTGCGACATGCTGAATATGGGCGGCGACGAAAAGGAAGACGCCGCCGCGACCGAAGAGGGCGGCGAAGCGGCGGCCGGGGCCGGTCTGGGCGGCAAGCCCGCCGATGAGGGCGCCGGCGGCGCCTCCGAAGGCGGTGAGGAGGCCGGCGGCTCGGGCGAAGCGGCCGGCGGCGGCGCCAAGCCGGACGAAGGCGGCGGCGACGCCGGCGGATCCTCGGGCGGCCAGCAGGGCGGCGGCGAGCCGACCGAGCAGGACGTGATCAACCACTACTCTCAGCAGCTCGACGGCTATCTGGACGGCTACGTGCAGCAGTACGGGCCCAACCTGCGCCCGACCAACATCCGCGATGTGGTGGTGCCGCTCCAGGCCGGCTCTGAGCATCGCTGGAGCGTCAACCTCGAGGGCGGCACGAACTACGGCGTCTTTGGCGCCTGCGACAACGATTGCTCGGACGTCGACCTGATCGTCGAGGGGCCGAACGGCCAGGAGCTCGGCCGCGACGTGCTGCTGGACGACTATCCGATCGTCGGTTTCACGGCGCCCAGCTCGGGTCGCTACACGGTGCGCATCGTGCTGGCGACCTGCGAGGTCGAGCCCTGCTTCGTGGCGGGCCGCATCCTGCAGCAGTAGGGGCCGGCCCTGCCGATCGTCCCGGAAGAGGCGCTTGAGTTCCGCTTCTTCCGGGCGGGCGGCCCCGGCGGCCAGAACGTCAACAAGGTAGAGACGGCGGTCCAGCTGCGTTTCGATGCGGCTGGATCGTCGCTTTTTGGGGACGAGGTGCGCGAACGCCTGATCCGCCTCGCGGGCCAGCGCGCCACAAAGGACGGTGTGATCGTCATCACCGCCCAGCGTTTCCGCACCCAGGAGCGCAACCGATCGGACGCCATCGAACGCCTCCAGGAACTCGTCGACCGCGCCCACGAACGGCCCAAACCACGCAAGGCGACCAGG
Source organism: uncultured Brevundimonas sp. (assembly GCA_946481425.1). The sequence goes on along the minus strand of CAMLNT010000169.1, from coordinate 667 downwards.
CCGACCAAGGCCTCGAAGGAGCGGCGGCTGGCCGGAAAGGCCGTGCGATCCACCGTCAAGAAGGCCCGCGGCAAGCCCCGCATGGATGACTGACGGGCCGGCTTGCGCCATAAGCCGCCCATGAAGTTTCTCGACCAGGCCAAGATCTACATCCGCTCCGGCAACGGCGGCGGCGGCGCCGTGTCGTTTCGGCGCGAGAAGTACATCGAGTACGGCGGCCCCGACGGCGGCGACGGTGGACGCGGCGGCGACGTCTGGATCGAGGCGGTCGAGGGGCTGAACACCCTGATCGACTACCGCTACCAGCAGCATTTCAAGGCCGCCACCGGCGTCCACGGCATGGGCCGCAACCGCCACGGGGCGGCCGGCGAGGACGTGGTGCTGAAGGTTCCCGTGGGCACCCAGATCCTCGAGGAGGACAAGGAGACCCTGATCGCCGACATGGACGAGGCGGGGATGCGCATCCTGCTGGCCAAGGGCGGCAACGGCGGCTGGGGCAACGACCGCTTCAAGGGGCCAATCAACCAGGCCCCCAAGCACGCCAACCCGGGGCAGGAGGGCGAGGAGAAGACCATCTGGCTTCGCCTGAAGCTGATCGCCGACGCCGGCCTTGTCGGCCTGCCCAACGCCGGCAAGTCGACCTTCCTGGCGGCGGCCAGCGCCGCGC
>CAMLNT010000168.1 GCA_946481425.1 uncultured Brevundimonas sp. | reverse complement strand
TAGAATACGCCGTCGAGATAGACTGACCGCCCTTCCAGCCGTCGCAAGGTCTGCTCGTCGTAAGGCTCTGCTGTGTCGAACAGGCTGAGCGCTGCGCCATTCAGCGTTCGATATGCGTCGTAGTCTTCTCGATCAGAGAAGATGTGCCAGTCATAGTAGGAGGTCGCGACGACGCCCTCGGTCGATATGTACTGGCCATTGTAGCGCTCCGGATTGGCAACGACGGCGCTTAGAGACACCCGTGTCGGATAAGGGCCCTCAACAGGATCGCTCTGACGTTCAGGTTCCTCGGCGCAACCGATGAGCACGGCGGACAAGCTCAAGAGCAGAATGATCAGACCGCGCATGCTGCGATAACGGCGTTGGCCTGAGGCGATATTGAGGCCGACGGTCACAGCTTGAAGCCACCCAACCCGGGTGACCCAACAGCGCGCGACGGCCCGTCGGCGACCGTCCACCGCTCCATCGGAGGCGGCCGCAAAGCCGTCCTGCCGTGAGACAGGGAGTGGCGACCCCGGGGTGACTCGAACACCCGACCTCCGGTTTAGGAAACCGCTGCTCTATCCTGCTGAGCTACGGGGCCGCGAAGCGGCCTCTTTAGACGCAGGCGGTCGGCGAAGCCAAGCGGACAAGCGATCCTGCGCCGATCGCAGGGACAGCCGCCACCAGCCGAGCACCATGCCGTTGCGCAGCGCGCCTGAGCGTCTCAGCTTGGCTCGGTGCAGCGCCTGATCGTCCGTCGGTAGGGCCTGACCCATGGCGCCCTCCCAAGCCCATGAAACGCCAGTATGAGAAATGAAGGTTTCCACGAAGTTGCCCGGTCAGCAATTGTGGTTAATCCGCCTTAAGATACAGCATCTTGTATGGAACAAACCCGGAAGACAGCGGTGTCAGTGATTCGGACGTGATTCGTTCCGGGCGTGTTCCGGCTGCCCGGTCGAGCCGCTTAACGGATCGCGGCGTGCGGCCTGGGGCCCTGCCTGCGCGAAGGGACCGGCGGATGGTCCCCGGTCCTCAACCGGGCCCGCCGCGCAGGCAGCTTCGCCATCAGTTCATGGAGTCCGCGTCGGTGTTGGACGGATCGCGACGACCTTCGCCGGACAGACGGCCCGAAGCCGTCGCATCCTGCTCCGGACGACGATTGAAGGCGTAGGCGGTCAAGTCGCTGTCCAGTTCGCCGTTGGCCCCGAACGCCACCTCAGTGGATTCCACGGCGCGGATAGAACGGTTGGCGCTCTCGACCAGCAGGAAAGTCGCGCCTGTCACCGTCGACCGCCCGAACCCGACTACGCGGCCGAGGTCCGCGCCGTTGCGGGCATTGAGGGTAGCCCCATAGGCGCCGGAGAAGTCGGCCGAGGCGCCGTTGCGGTCGATCGCCGCGCCTCCGGACGTCGACACCTCAAGATCGCCTCCGCCCTCGACGCGGCTGGCTCCACGGGCCGCGTCGCGTCCGCGTCCGATGGTGTCGCGGGCGAAGTCACGGGTGGCGCCGACCGTATCACGCACGCCCAGGTCACCGCGCGAGATGGACACGCCGCCGCCGACATTGCCGCCGATGCGCCCGCCGAGCACCTGGGCCTCGGCCGCGCCGGCCAGCGCCAGCACCGAAACGAAGCCGGTCATCATCAGGGTCTTTTTCATGGTCTGATCTCCGATCATTGCTTGAGGAACCGGGCCCTCATTCAGCAAACGACCGGCGGCCTGGATTTCATCCCGCCGAGAGCGACATCACGGCGATAGCCGTCCCCGCGCATCGACTGAGGAAGGGGCGACCCGCAGGTCTGCGCCGACGAGTCCAGCTCCGTAGGTGCGATCCGAGCCGGCTTCGCCGAGATCGCGGGCCTGGCGCATCACGGCCGCCAGCCCTGCCCGGCCTCCACCTCGGCGCGCGATCAGGGCGGCCACGATCGGAGAAGCGAAGGACGTCCCGCGTACCGCTGTATAGCCGCCCCCGGGCGACGCCGCGGCCATGTCCGCTCCCGGTCCCGTAACATCCACCTGCGTCCCTCGACCGGCCTCGGGCAGGATCCGGTTTCGTCCGGAAACAGCAGATACGCCCACGACCCCGGGGTAGGCGGCAGGGTAGAGAGGCGCGGCCGCCGGGCCGTCGTTGCCGACGGCGGCGACCAGCACCACACCGCGCGCCTGCGCCCGTTCCACGGCCCGCTCGACCACGCTGTTACGCGGCCCGACCAGGCTGACGTTGACGACGGTCGCCCCCTGTCCGGCCAACCAGTCGAGCGCCTGGACGAATGCCGTGGAAGAGCCACCGTCGGCGCGGCCGCCATAGATGTCAGCGACGAGGAGTTCCGCGCCCGGCCAGCCGCCCGAGAAGGCGCCCGAGCGGCCCACCATCAGCGATGCGACGGCCGTGCCGTGCGCGCCGCGGCGCAGGTCGCCCGCGAAACCCCGTTGCGTCACGCGACCGCCTCCAAACACCGGATGGCCGGCGTCGACCCCCGTATCGATGAGGCCCAGCCGCGCACCGGCGCCCCCTTCCTGCATGACGGCCGTTGTGCCGGCGGACACCTCGCTCTCGCCGCCCGCCGGGCTGTGCACGTGGTTGTACTCGATCGTCAGTTCGGGAAACTGAGACCGCAGCCGATCCACAGCCCGGTCCAGACGCGTTCGCCTCGGCGGCGCCAGCACCGTCGTGGTGAGATCGAGCGCATCGAAGCGCTCCTCGCGAAGCACGGTATAGCCTGCGGCCTCCGCCCAGGCGCGGCTCTCTGAATCTAGGTCGATCACCACGATTTCGGCGCTCACGACCGGCCAGCCTTGCGGATCGGCCTGGAGCACGCCGTCGGACCGCCGGATCAGGTCTCCCACGCGGTCGGGCGCGGCGAGGACCTCGTCCGTCAGCGCCCGCGGTAACCGGTCAAGGTCACGCCCGAACGATCCGGACGGCAGAGGCACGCCGGGCAGGCTGGGACCTACGGACGGAACCCCGCCGATCTGGGCCCGCGCCTCGCTTGCCATACCGAGGACGACAACGCCCGCCAGGGCCACACCCGCCATCCAGACCGGCTTTCGCTTCGCGTCCACGTGCGCGTCTCCCAATAATCCTGTACCGGCACTGTCGAGGTCGAACGGGCCTCATGGATGAAACGAACCGCACCCGTCGTTCCATCCATATGACCGAGAAACGCACTTGGACGAATTTCAGACGGGACTTGTGGCGCTTCTTCCGCGAATGCGTCGATTTTCAAAGCTCCTCCGGCCCGCGGATGCGGAGGCGCAGGATCTGGTCCAGGAAACGGTTGAACGGGCCCTCTCCCGCCGCGAAACCTTCCGACCCGGGAGCAGACTCGACAGCTGGGTCTTCACCCTCATGAAGCGGATCGCCATCGACAAGGGACGGTCGCAGGCGCGTTGGGCGCAGGTCGTGTCGTCCGACGATGACGCCTCTGCGCACCAGGCCGATCCCGGCCAGGCCGACGAGACTCTACGCGTGGATGCCATGGCAACGCGTCAGGCGATCCTCGATCTGCCGGCCGACCAACGGGAGGCGGTCGCCCTCGTCCTCATCGAAGGTTTTTCCTACGCCGACGCTGCCGGAATTCTCGGCGTCCCGGCCGGAACTCTCACCAGCCGGCTGGTGCGTGGCCGTCAGGCCCTCATCAGTCGCCTCTCCGAACAGGGAGTGGGTTCATGACCCGTTTCTCCGATGAAGTCCTGATGCGCCGCGCAGACGGCGAGTTGTCCGAGGCGCAGTGCCGCGAAATCGACCGCGCCGCCGAGACCGACCCCCGGCTGGCCGAGCGCCTGCGCCTGATGCGCGCCAGCCGCGACGAGGCGCGTCGCGCTTTCCCGGCCGCCGCCGATGCCGCAGACGACGCCCTGGCGGCCCTGATCGCTGCAGCTCCCTCGCCCGTTGCGCCGGCCCGTGCGGCCACGAGTGACGTCAGGTTTGGCTTGCCGGGTTTCATGCGTGCCCGCGGATTCCTTCTGGGTTGGGGCGCCGGCGCCGCCATGGCGGCGGCAGCGGCGTGCGTGCTCGCCGTGGTGCTGCAGCCGTCCGCCGCCCTGATCGACCCTTCGGGCCGCCTGGATGACGCCGCTCTCGTCCGGGTGCTCGACAGCCGCCTCGCGGCCGAGGGCCCTGACGCCCGGGGCTACGCCATCGGCCTGACCTATCAGGACCGGGACGGCGCCTGGTGCCGCACCTTCACGGCATCGGACCAGGGCTTTGCGGGACTCGCCTGCCGCGAGGACGACCGTTGGCGGCTTGAGACCCTTGCGCGGGCCGAGGCCGCGACCGGCGAGTTGCGGACCGCATCGTCGGCCCTGCCCGAAGCCGTGCTCGCCGCCGTCGACCAGACCCTCGCGGTTGACCCCGTCGACGCGGACGGCGAGACGGCGGCCCGCGATGCGGGCTGGCGCTGATCTGACGGCTGTGGCCGCCAGGCGACATCGCTTGATTGTCTGGAAGACGGGGCTTCAGCCCCGGGAACGATTGGTGGGTGATGTAGGGCTCGAACCTACGACCCGCTGATTAAGAGTCAGCTGCTCTACCAACTGAGCTAATCACCCGGACCATCGTCCTGGGACGGATCCTACAAGACCCGTGCCAACCGCGCGCGTTCCGGAACGGGACATCGGCGGAGGCGGGGACATAGAGGCGAAAGGCCTCGCGCGCAAGGGGAATCGGTCCGGCGCCTTGCACAGCCGCCGCCGGACGCTAGGGTCTGCGGGAATCGGCGGCGGGGAGGCCGCGCGAGGGGACCTCAGTCATGGCTTTCTGGAACCGCCGCCGCTCGATCGACGCCTTGGGCGATCCCGACGGGCAACGCATGACGCCGACCCTGTCCTGGCCGCACCTGATCGCGCTGGGCGTCGGCGCGATCATCGGCACCGGCATCCTGACCCTGATCGGCGTGGGCGCCGGTCTCGCTGGCCCGGCGGTCCTGATTTCCTTCGGGCTGGCGGGCCTTGTCTGCGCCTGCGCCGCCCTCGCGTATGCCGAGTTGGCCACCATGATGCCCGCCGCAGGCAGCGCCTATACCTACAGCTATGCGGTCCTGGGCGAGCTGTTCGCCTGGTTCGTGGGCTGGTCCCTCATCCTCGAATACAGCCTCGTCGTCTCCGCCGTCGCGGTCGGCTGGTCCGGCTATGCGACCGGCTTCCTCGCCGGCATG
>CAMLNT010000167.1 GCA_946481425.1 uncultured Brevundimonas sp. | reverse complement strand
GGGAAGTTATGCCCCTTGGCCGCGGCCTGGGTCGCCACCAGCACATCGATCTCGCCTTCGGCCATCCGCCGGACCAGCTCGCGCGCCGAGCCGGCGTCCGGAGCCGTGTCCGACGAAAACACCGCCACCCGCGCCTCGGGGAACCGCTCGGCCACCTCCTCGGCGATCCGCTCGACCCCCGGCCCGATCGACACCAGCGTGTCCTCGGCCCCGCAGTAGGGACAGTGTTTCGGCTTGGGCATGGAGAAGCCCGTCAGGTGACAGACCAGCCGCCCCGTGTAGCGATGCTCGACCAGCCAGGAGTCCGAATCCGGCGCCGTCATCCGCTGGCCGCAGGCCTTGCACAGCACCACCGGCGCATAGCCCCGCCGGTTCAGGAACAACAGGGTCTGCTCCCCCCTCGCCAGGGTCTCGACCATGGCCTCGACCAGCGGCGGCGACAGCCACTGTCCCTTCTCGGGCGGCGTCTCCCTCAGGTCGACCAGTTCGATATCCGGCAGCACCGCCGTCCCGTGCCGCGCCGACAGCCGAACCCATTCGTAGCGCCCCGTCTCGGCGTTGGTCAGGGTCTCCAGCGACGGCGTCGCCGAGGCGAGCACCACCGTCGCCGCCTCCAGGCTCGCCCGCGCAACCGCCAGGTCGCGCGCGTGATAGACGATGCCTTCTTCCTGCTTGAACGACCCGTCGTGCTCCTCGTCCACCACGATCATTCGCAAGCTGACGAACGGGAGGAACAGCGCCGACCGCGCGCCGACCACGATCCGCGCCTCGCCGGACCGCACGCCTTCCCAGACCTGTCGTCGGAGCGGCGGCGCGACGTTGGAATGCCACTCGGCAGGCTCGGCCCCGAAGCGGTCCGCGATGCGCCGGATCACCGCCTGGGTCAGGGCGATCTCGGGCAGCAGGATCAGCACCTGCGCTTCAGGCTCGCGCCGCAGCAGATGCGCCACCGCCTCCAGATACACCTCGGTCTTGCCCGAACCGGTCACCCCGTCCAGCAGGATCGGCCGGAAGGCCCGGCTGTCCAGCGCCTCCGACACCCGCCGCGCCGCGGCCCCCTGATCCGGGCTCAACGTCGCCGGTCGGTGATCCGGGTCAGGCCGCCCATAGGGCGCGCCGACACTCAGGGCGACCGCTTCCAGCACGCCTTCGTCGATCAAGCCCTTCACCACTCCGCCCGAAACACCCGCCGCCCGCGCCAGATCGGCCATGGACGCCGCCTCGTCCTCGCCCAGCGTCGCCAGCACCCGGCTGCGCGCCTCGGTCGCCCGCGCGGGCTCACGCCCGGCGACCCGACGAATCCGCCGCTCGGCGCGCGGCGGCCCGCTCCTCAGCCCCCGCGTCACCAGAAACGCCATCTCGCCCGGCGGCGTAAGGGTCCAGCGCGCGGCCCACTCCAGGAAATCCATCGACCGCTGCGGCACCGACGGGTCGTCGACGACGCCTTCGATCTCCCGCAGCTTGCGGTTCGACCCCGTGACCTCGCGCACCTCCGACACCAGTCCGCGCACCTTGCGCGGTCCCAGCGGCACGACGACGTGATCGCCCGCCGACAGGTCCCAGCCCTCCGGCACGCCATAGTCGAACGCCTCAGGCAGGGGCAGCGGCAGCAGGACGGACGCGACCTTCATCGCGCCCCTCGCTTCGCTCTATCGGCGGCGCTACAAACTGGTCCCATGAAACTCTTCATCGACAGCGCCGACACCGCGCTCATCAAGGATCTCGCCGCCACGGGCCTCGTGGACGGGGTCACCACCAATCCCACGCTCATCGCCAAGTCCGGCCGGCCCATCAAGGAGGTCATCGCCGAGATTTGCGCAGCCGTCGAGGGGCCGATCTCCGCCGAGGTCGCCGGAACCGACACCGCGACCATGCTGCGCGAAGGCAAGACGCTTGCCGCCATCGCCGACAATGTCGTCGTCAAGCTGCCCCTGACGATGGACGGCCTCAGGGCGACCGCCGCCTTCAAGGCCGAGGGCATCTCGACCAACGTCACCCTGTGCTTCTCCGCCGCCCAGGCCCTGCTGGCCGCCAAGGCCGGCGCGACCTTCGTCTCGCCCTTCGTCGGCCGCCTGGACGACCACGGCGCCGACGGCCTCGAGCTGCTGCACGAGATTCGCGCCATCTACGACCAGTACGGCTTCGATACGTCGATCCTGGCCGCATCGCTGCGCAACGTGGCCCATGTGACCGGCGCGGCTCTCGCCGGCGCCGACGCCGCGACCCTTCCGCCCGAGACCTTCTCGGCTCTCGTCAAACACCCCTTAACCGACAAGGGGCTTGATGCTTTCCTGAAGGACTGGGCCGCGACCGGCCAGACGATCTAGGGGATTGCCAGGTGGGCGGGGCGGAGCGCGAGACGAGGGAGGGGGAGACCCAGCCGGGTCTGTGGCCGGATCTGCGCGCCTGGCTCAGGGCCCATCCCGAGCATCTTCTGGCCGACCACGAGCTGCTCAATGAGCTTGGCCTGAAGCCCGTCGACAACGTCGTCTCCTTCGGCACGGCCGCCCTGTCGCGGCTGGAAGCGGCTGTGAAGCGCGAAAGCGGCGCCCGTCGCGCCGTCGAGCATGTCGCGCGCGCCAACTTCGCCGCACAGGCCCAGACGCACGTCACCGCGCTCGACCTGCTCGAGGCCCGCAACCACACCGATCTGGCCACCCGTCTGGATCACGCCTGCCAGGCGCGGTTTGGCTTGGCCACCGCCGCCATCTGCCTGGAAAAGCCCGGCGGCGCGCCCTTCGGCTGGCGCCTGCTGGAGCCCGGCTCGGTCGCCCGGCTCGTCGGCGAGCACGGCCTGCAACGGCTCGGCCCGGTCGAGGCCGGCGAAAGCCTCTTTGGCGGCCGCGCCGACGACGTCCAGAGCATGGCCCTCGTCCGCATGGCCCTGTGGAACGGGGCCCGCGACGCCCTGGTCGCCTTCGGCTCGTCGGATTCGGAGGGCTTCACGCCCGAGATGGGCTCGGAGCTGATCGCCTTCGTGACCCGCGTGGTCGAGCGGGTCGCCGACCGCTGGCCGGTGCTGGACCCCGCAGCATGACCGCCGACCAGGCCGTTCAGGCCTGGCTGGACTGGCTGGTCCATGAGCGCCGATCGTCCCCCCGCACGGTCGAGGCCTACGGCCGCATCGCGCGTGGCTATGTCGCCTTTCTCGAACAGCACCGGGGCGAGCCGGTGTCGCTCGACGGCCTGGGCGGCGTCCGCGCCGCCGAGATCCGCGCCCACCTCGCGGCCCGTCGAGCCGGGGACCACGGCCTGTCCGCCCGCTCGCTCAGCCAGACCTTGTCGGCAATCCGCGCATTCCACCGCTTCCTCGACACCCGCTTGGGCAAGGCCGCCCCGGAAGTCGCGCTCGTCCGCGGCCCGCGCGTGAAGCCCTCCCTGCCGCGCCCCGTCACCGAGGACCAGGCGCTGGGCCTGCTCGCCGAGCCGGACCTCGATCCGGACCTCGACCCGTGGGAGGCCGCCCGCGACCATGCCGTTCTGTCGCTCCTCTACGGCTGCGGCCTGCGCATTTCCGAGGCCCTGTCCCTGACCGGCGCGGACGCGCCGCTGGGCGCCTCGCTCCGCATCCTCGGCAAGGGCTCCAAGACCCGCATCGTGCCGGTTCTGCCCGCCGTCACAGAGGCCGTCGAAGCCTACCGCCGCGCGACCCCCTGGCCCTCGACCGGCGCCGACCCGCTATTCCGCGCCAAACGCGGCGGCCCGCTCACGCCCCGCCACGTCCAGGCCGCCGTCCAGCACCTGAGGGGCCGGCTAGGCCTGCCCGCCTCGACCACGCCGCACGCGCTTCGCCACAGTTTCGCGACCCATCTGCTCGGCGCCGGCGCCGACCTGCGGTCCATCCAGGAACTGCTCGGCCACGCCTCCCTGTCGACCACCCAGAAATACACCGCCGTCGACGCTGCGCGGCTCCTGGCCGCCTACACCCAGGCCCATCCCCGGGCCTGAAAGACCGCCCTTATCCCGCCCCAATCGCGGCCCACCGTCGGTATGGGAGGACTTGGCGTGCTGGATCGCAGACGCCTGCTGATGGCCGGGAGCGCGGGTCTCGTCGCGGCGCCGGCGTTCGCCCAGGATCTGCCTGAACCGGAACGGCCGCCGATCTCGGAGGCGGCCCTCGACGTCCTGCCCAACCTCGTGACGCGCATGGCCGTGGCCGTCGAAATCAACGGGCGGGTCGGCAATACCTTCGTGGTCGACACCGGCGCGAACCGCACCGCCATCTCGCGCGAACTGGCCGACGAACTTGCCCTTCCGCCGGGACCTGAGGTCCTCGTCAACGGCGTGACTGCAGCCGTCCCGACGCCGACCGTCCGGGTCGCCCGCCTGTTCGTCGGCGACAGCGCCTTCCGCGATCTCCTGATGCCGGTGATCCCGCATTCGCGGTTGGGCGTGCACGGACTTCTCGGCGTGGATGTCCTGGGCCGGTTCGCCGTCACCTTCGATGTCCGCGCCGGCCTGCTTCGGCTGCGTCGCCGGGGGGTGGGCCTGTCCTATGCCGGAGGCAGCCGGCTCGATGATGAGGTCACCATCGACGCCCGTCAGCGCTTCGGGCAGCTCACGCTGGTTCAGGTGAACGCCGACGGAGTCCCGGTCCAGGCCTTCATCGACAGCGGCAGCCAGTATTCGATCGGCAACATGGCGCTGTTCAACTCCGTCGCCACGCGCCGGCCTGACATCAACGACCGCCGCTGGAGCGTGCCGGTCATCGGGGCCACGGGCGAGCACGTCATGGGCGAACTGGCGGTCCTGCGTCAGATCCGCATGGGCGGCGTCACCCTCAACGAGCTTCCGACCGTCTTCTGCGACCTGCACGCCTTCAGGATCTGGCGCATGGAAGACCAGCCCGCCATGCTGTTCGGCGCGGACATCCTGCGGCTGTTCGACAGCGTGACCGTCGACTTCCCGGAGCGCGAGGTCCGGCTGGGAACGCCGACGCGCTCGCGACCCGGCGCCGCGCAGAGATAGGGGCGGCTCCTTCTCTCTTAAGCCTGCATCGTCCAGCCCTCGACGCCCATCGCCGCCTGACGGACGGCCTCGGAGCGGGTCGGGTGCGGGTGACAGATGCGCGCCAGATCCTCAGAGGCGCCGCCGAAGGCCATCAGCACGCAGGCCTCGCCGATCAGCTCGCCCGCCTGCGG
>CAMLNT010000166.1 GCA_946481425.1 uncultured Brevundimonas sp. | reverse complement strand
ACGACGCCGTCATGCCGACCTTTGAACTCCCCTCCGACGAGATCGCTGATATCGTGGCGTATCTGCACACCCTGGAAGATGGGGACCGCTGATCGCAAGGCCGGGAGGCTGCCGATGAAACACGCTGTCATTCTAGCGCATCCAAGAGCGCGATCGTTCGTGCGCCTCCTCGCGGAAACCTATATTGAGGCCGTGGCGGCCAAGGGACATGAGTTCGAGCTGTTCGATCTTTACGCCCTCGGATTCGACCCCTGCCTCAGGGCCGAAGAGCTTCCGACGGGACAGGCGGGCGAGCCGGGCGCCGATGTTGTCCAGATGCGAACCAGGCTCGCGGACGCCGACGTATTCGCCTTCTTCTACCCTATCTGGTTCGGCGGTCCGCCCGCCATGCTGAAAGGGTTCGTGGACCGAGTGTTCACTTCGGGATTCGGGTATCGCAGCGTCAAAGGCGGCGGGTTGGACCCCCTGCTTACAGGCCGCAAGATGATCAGCGTCACGGCGTCGGGCTCGGAAAACGCATGGCTGGTCGAGAGCGGCGGCTGGGACGCGGTTCGGGTTTCGTTCGATCGCCGCCTGGCCAATGCCACAGGCATGAGCGTGCTGGAGCACATCAACTTCGGGGGCGTGGACGACAATCTCGATCCTGCCCTGGTCGCCGAAGCCGTCACGGGCGTCCGGCGCGCCGTGGCCGAACTCTTCTAGCTAGTTCCAGCACTCGGGGCGCCTGACGCCGGGCACGCTTGCCTCGTCGAAGGAGGTCATGGCGTCTTTCCTGGCGGCTTGGATGACCCACAAGGCCGGGATCACACCACCGCCCCGAATGCCATCCCCACCAGCGCGGTCACAGCCAGGGCAAAGGCGCCCCAGAAGGTCACGCGCAGCACCGCCCTTATCGGTTTGGCGCCGCCGGTGCGCGCACCGACCCAGCCCAGCAGGGCCAAGAAGACGAGCGCGGAGGCAGAGACCGTCGGAACCATCGCTGACATGGGGGCGAAAAGCACCACCGCGAGCGGCAGGCCGGCGCCCACGCTGAAGGTCGCGGCCGAGGTCAGGGCCGCCTGAATCGGTCGGGCGGCCGTGAGGTCGGTGATACCCAGTTCGTCGCGGGCATGCGCGGCCAGGGCGTCGCCGGCGTGTAACTGGAGCGCCACCTGTCGGGCGAGGTCCGAGCTCAGGCCGCGCGCCACGTAGATGGCCGTCATCTCGGCCAACTCCTGTTCAGGCTCTGCGTCGAGTTCGGCACGCTCCTTGGCCAGATCGGCGGCTTCGCTGTCAGACTGGGAGCTGACCGAGACATATTCGCCAGCCGCCATTGACATGGCCCCGGCCACCAGCCCCGCCAGGGCGGTGATCACGAGCGCGCCCCGGTCGGCATTCGCGGCGGCCACGCCCACAACCAGACTCGCGGTCGAGACGATGCCGTCATTGGCCCCCAGCACAGCGGCCCGGAGCCACCCGATGCGGTCGACCGCGTGGCGTTCACGATGGGTATGCAGTCGGCTCATGGGTGGCCTCCTCCAAGCTGGCGGTAGGCGGCAGGGTACGGCATTTTGGCCAAACCAACCGACGCAGAATGCCCGTCGGCCCACGGATTTGAGATGGCGGCGCTCACTGCTGCCTACCAATCCAGGATTTGGTTGATCGCATAGTATCCGGACGTGGGCCTGGTCCGTTTCATGCGTTCAGGACTCTCACCTCGCCCAGACGTCACGGACTCGGGCCCATAAGGTCAGGATCAGGAACTCGGCGACCGCGACGATGGCGGCCAGCACGTAGACCAGAACCATCGCCCGGATGATGATGTCCTCATGCGCCGCCGCCGCGTGGCCACGTGCCCGCTCGAACATCAGGAGGAGAAAGTCGGCGAGAAAGAGGATCGGCGCGACCAGCGACAGATAGAGCATGACGGCCGGCAGGACTTCCGATTGGCGGGCCATCACATCGGCGCCAGTGCTCTCGCGGATGCGACACGGAACACATGGAGCGCGCCATCCGCCATCCGGATCGAAACATACTCGCCTTCTCGAAACGCCTCCGACTGAAGCCGAAAACCGACGTCATCCCCGATCTCGGCCGCTGCGAAATCGAAGCGCCACTGACCTCCCGGACCGTGCGCAAGCGCTCCTACGGCCTCGGTCTCACCATCGCGAAACCGACGGACCCGGGAGCGCCCCGGCGCCTCGCGCCAGGCATCCGCATCGATGCGTCCGGCTTCATCAAGCGGAACGACCAGATCGTAGCCGATGGCTTCGGATCCCTGCGGATGATCAGGTTCACGCGCGAGCTCGAGATGGACATGGAAATAGCCGGCCATCGGGCAGGTCAGTCCTTGCCAACGCCGCGATGCGAGACCGCGAGTCCGATCAACGCCGCAGCCGATGCGATCAGGGCGGCCGTGGCATAGGGATGGGCCTTGGCTGCCTGCAGGGTGTCTTCCCCGGCGTCATGCAGCTCGCGGGCCAGTCGGTTTGCGGCCCGACGCATGACATTCGCGGAGCGACGCATCGCCGCGGCGGCTTCCTCACCGGACTTCTCGGCGGCGTTTTGCAGATCGTCGCCAATCTCGGCCACCAGGTCCTGAATATCCTTGTTCAGCCTCTCGGCCACCGTCTTGGACATGTTCGCCTCCTGTTGTCTCGGTCTCACGATGGGGCTCGGTGCCTTGGCCGACCATGATCTGGATCAAGCCTGGGCGTGATCCGGTTTTGACCGTAGCCGCCTCAAGGCCTCGCGAAGGGCGGGCAGGCGTTCCTTCACCCGATCCGCGGACTCCGCTTCCACGGTGCGCCCGTCCCGGGCGGGGCCGAGAGCAGACCTCAGATCGCCCAGGGCTCGCGGCGCCGCGATCAGGGCAAGGTTTTCATAAGAGCCGGTGGACATGAGGTCGTCGACCCGCGCCGCCAGGCGGCGGATGAAGGCTTCCTCCGCCTTCACCTTGGGACTGTCACCGCCCGTGGTGTGGCTGGCGGGTCCGAAGCGATCATGAACCCGGCCGGCGTGCGACGAGTGTCTCGGCCCGTCCGATTTGAGGTCTCCGAGACGGGACGTGATTTCCACAAGAGGGCCGCCGCGGACCCGCTCTTCGAACGCACGCGCGTGAGCGCCGTCAGCGACAACGACGAGGCCAGGGCCGTACAGTTTCATGTCGAGTCTCCTAGTGGGCGAGGAGGAGCGAAGGACCATCCTCGATTTTCAGCAGGCTGCGGGTCACGCCACCGAGCACAAACTCGCGCATACGCGAATGCCCGTAGGCGCCCGCGACAAGGACACCCACGCCGCGTTTGCGACATTCGCTGACGATGGCCTCGGCGGGGTCTTCGCCGCTGAGCGAAAGATGACCGGGAGACCCCAGGTCATGCAGCTGAAGATACTCGGACAGGACCGAAACCGGCTCGGCATGTCTCGCGCCGCCGTCGGAATGGGTCATGACGTCGAGACCGGAGGCGCATCCAAAGAGAGGCAGAGCCGAGCGAACCGCTCGTCCCGCTTCGATCGACCCGTTCCACGCAATAGCGGCTCCCGACGCGAAGCTTTCCGGCGCGCCGCGGACGATCAGCAACGGTTGGCGCTGACGCATCAGGATCTCTTCGACCAACTCTCGGCCCCGCACCGGCTCGCTGGAGAGGCTACGGCCGCAAATCAGGACCAGGTCCGCCAAGGCGCTGGCTTGCTCGATCGCCTTCCAGATCGGACGGGAATACGGATTGAGGATCAGGCGCGGCCCCCCCGAACCTTCACCAAGCGCGATATCGGCGGCTTGAACGGCGCTCTGACACGACTGCTCGATCTGTTGCTGCCTGGCCTGGCTGAACTCTTCCGCCGCATCGAATGCCGCCGGTACGGTTACGCCGCCGAACGCGACGCCCGTCGCGGCCATTTCTGCGGCGAGGTCGGGATAGACTGGAAGCACCCGCGTCACGGCCTCGTGCTCAACCGCCAGCCACGCGCCGGCATCGATCGCCAGGTCCGTTTCGAAGCCGCTCGCCAGGACAAGGATGGACTTGTAGCTCATGGCAACCTCCGTCGGGTTGGCTCATCACAGCGGAAAAGCAGCGATCCGGCCTTGATCTGCCTCAACTCCACGCAGATTCCGTTTGGCTACGGATCAGGGTGCGAGGCGGAGCCGTTGGCGGCGCGCCTTCTTGTGCCCGGATCCCTCAGTCCTCGCCTTCGCGCAGGTCCGTCCGAAGGCGGTCAATCCTGGCGTCGAGGTCGACCGGGTCGCCGTAAGGAAGGAAACGACCATAGCGGTCGTGAACGCCCACCGGGGGCTCCCGATGCTGGATCGGGCACCAGTATTGTTCGGTTCGAGCCGCAATCTCGGCTGCGTATACGAGGACCCCGTTGGCGTAACTGCAGTAGCCACAGTGAAGGCGTTGCACAGGGTTGAGATAAGGAAGTTCCGCTCTGGCGAAGCTCACGTGAGCGCTTCGGCGCACCGCCGGTATGCGCCACAGGCGAAAGCAGACCGCCTGATAGAGGCTTACCGCCAGATCGAGAAGCCCGATGGGGATGGCCATCCCATAGATGAATGGCACCCCCGCGATGTGGCGTAGTGTCTTCGTGCCGTGCTGGGAAACCGGCAACGCGATGGGCTCGAAGCTCTGCATTCCGATTACCTCAGGTGAAGGCGCCAGCCTGGCGCATCTGCCATTCCCACCTTTGAGAAGAAGTGTCGGATGGCTGCCGTGATTTGGATCAATTCTGGTTCGTTTGATCTGGATCAGATCGAAGGAAACCCGGGATGGCTTCTATAGCGCCTGGAGGAACCATCGCATGTCTCTCATCATTCTGATCGCGATAGTGATCGGCTGGGCGTCTCAGCCTGCGGCTACGGAATCCGAAGCCTTTTTATCGGAAATGCGGGGTCAGGCGATCGCAGCCAATCGATGCGCGACTTGTCATTCGATTGGGCGTGCTGGCGAAAGCCCTGATCGAGAGGCCCCGCCCTTTCGGGCTTTCGCCGTTACCGCTCCGCTGGTCTTTGAGGATCCGGAAATCAACCGCCTGATGACGCGCGGGCATCCCGTTATGCCCGATTTCGAAATGTCGGATCAGGAGCGAGCCGACATCACAGCCTATGTTCGCAGTCTCGAACGACCGGTGGATGACTTCTATTAGGCGGCCACGAGCCTGTATGCCTGCAGCCCGAAA
>CAMLNT010000165.1 GCA_946481425.1 uncultured Brevundimonas sp. | reverse complement strand
AAGCCGTCGACCGGCTGGCCGTTGACGAAGGCGTAGACCGTCGGGATCGACTGGACGCGCAGCTGGCCCGCATAGGCCGGGTTCTTGTCGACGTCGATCTTGACCATCTTGACCGCGCCCTTGGCGGCGCGGACGGCCTGTTCGAGCATGGGACCCAGCGTCCGGCAGGGTCCGCACCAGGTGGCCCAGAAGTCGACGATGACCGGCTGGACCTTGGAGGCCTCGACCACGTCGGCCATGAAGGTGGCGTCGGAGCCCTCCTTGATGAGGTCGGCGGGCGGGGCGGCGGCGGTGTCGGAGAACATGGCGGTCCTGGAAGCTCAGGGGATGTAACGAACGAGACCCCAAAATGGTCGCGCGGACCGTTTCCCGCAACGGGGTAGCTTCGCTGTCAGAGGTCGTGGAGCAAGGTTTCCAGCGCGGCCATGTCCGGCGGCAGGGGCGTCTCGAACCGAAGGGCCTCGCCAGTGACCGGATGGACGAAGCCGAGGACGGCGGCGTGGAGCGCCTGACGTTCCAGTCCGGCGGCTTTGATGGCGTCGCGCACGGCGGGCGCGGGCGGTCCGGAGCCATAGACAGGATCGCCCAGCACGGGCGCGCCGACCGAGGCCATGTGGACGCGGATCTGATGGGTGCGGCCCGTGTGGAGCCGGCAGGCGACGCGACTGGCCAGAGGCTTGTCCGTGGGTCCGTAGGTTTGCTGTGTGCGATAGTCGGTGATGGCGACGCGGCCCGAGTTTCTCAGGATCGCGATCTTCTTGCGGTCGCTGTTGGAGCGGCCGAGGCGGTTCTCGATGCGGCCCGACGGCGGACGGGGCTGACCCCGCGTCAGGGCGATGTACTGGCGTTCCAGATCGTGGGCGGCGAACAGGGCGGACAGGCCCTGATGGGCGGCGTCGGACTTGGCCGCGACCATGACGCCGGAGGTGTCCTTGTCGAGGCGGTGGACGATGCCCGGGCGCAGCACTCCGCCGATGCCGGAGAGACTGGCGCCGCAATGATGGAGAAGCGCATTGACCAGGGTGCCGGTCTGGTTGCCGGGCGCTGGATGGACCGTCATGCCCGCCGGCTTGTCGATGACGATCAGGTGGGCGTCCTCGAACAGGACCGTCAGCGGAATGGCCTCGGGTTGAGGCTCGGCTGGGAGCGGCTCGGGCACGGCGATGAGGTAGAAGCCCTCCTTCGCCTTGGACGATCCGTCGGTGACCACCTCATTGAGATAGGTGACCCGACCCTCGGCCATGAGCGCCTGGATACGCGCGCGCGACAGGTCAGGCGCGGCTGCCGCCAGCGCCTTGTCGAGGCGCTGGCCGACGGTGTCGGGACCGATGTCGACGATCAGGGCCTCGATGAAGTCGGGCTCGTCGTCGCTCAGATTTTCGCCGTCGCTGGGCGGCAAGGGTCGTGCTCCTGTCGCAATCGGTGCTCTATGACACGCCGAAGCCCACCGCACGAGGAGCCCTCCATGAAGATCGACCGCAGACAGGCGCTGGGGCTGCTGGGCGCGGGCGTGGCGACGCCGGCCGGCGCGACGCCGCCAGCGACTTATGATGGCCGAGTGGAATTCCGTCATGGCGTTGCCGCAGGTGACCCGTCGCCGTGGGGCGCGGTGCTCTGGACCCGCGTCACCCCGATCGCCGCCGTGCCCGGCGCGTCGATCCCCGTGTCTGTGGAAGTGTGGCCTTGGGAGCAAGGACCTCCCGAGCAGATGGTGCTTAGCCACGGCACGTTTCATACGACCGCGGAGCGCGATTGGACGGTCAAGATCGATGTGACGCGCCTGTCGAATGGTGGCGACTACGGATATCGATTCGTGGTCCCCGGGGCCCCGGCCGCCCGGTCACCCATCGGCCGCTTCCGCACCCTGCCCGCCGAGGGCTCGACCGACGAGGTCGTCCTGGCCGTCGCCTCCTGTTCGCTGCACTCGGGCGGCTACTTCAACGCCTATGAGGCCATCGCCGGGATGGAGCGGGTCGACGCGGTGATCCACCTCGGGGACTACATCTACGAGTACGGCGCGGCGCCGAGCGACTACGGCATGCGGACCGGACTGGAGCTGGGACGGATCCCGGAGCCAGCGCATGAAATCGTGACCCTCGACGACTATCGGCAGCGCCACGCCCAGTACAAGGCGGACCCCCAGCTCCAGGCGGCGCATGCGCGGGCGGCCTGGATCATGACCTTCGACGACCACGAGGTGACGAACGATCCGTGGGAAGGCGGAGCCGAGAACCACGACGGCGGCGAAGGAAGCTGGGCCGCCCGCAAGGCGGCGGCGCTGAGGGCCTATCTGGAATGGAACCCGATCCGCGATCCGGCGCCGGGCGTACCGCTGCACGAGGCGGTCAGGCGGTCCTTCGGGTTCGGCCGGACGGCGGCCCTGCACATGGTCGAGACGCGGCTGTCGGCGCGATCCCTTCAGTTCGAATACGAGGACATCACGCGCGAAGACGGCTCGATCGACCGCGACCGGCTGCACGATCCCGAGCGTCGGCTGATGGGGCAGGCCCAGCTGGACTGGCTGGGCGAGGCCATGAGCAACAATGCGGCATGGCAGGTGCTGGGCAATCAGGTGCTGATGGCGCGGCTGATCGTGCCGAACCTGATCGACGCCGTAGGCGCGGAGGCCATCGAGGCCGCCATGCCGGCGCTTCAGGACTATCAGCAGCGGCGACTGCGCGAGATGGTGGCGCTGGGCCGCGCCACAGCGCCGCTGAATCTGGACGCCTGGGATGGGTATCCGATTGAACGGCTACGCCTCTATCACAAGGTCCGCGAAGCGAACGGGCGCCTGGTCGTCCTCTCGGGCGACAGCCATGCGGCGTGGGCCTCGAACCTGTACGATGGAGAGGGCCTGCTTCTTGGTGTCGAGTTCGGCGCGACCGCGGTCTCAAGCCCCCAGCCGTCGTACTCGCGCGCCCTGCCGGGCGCCCCGATGGCGCAGATGGTGGTGGACGCCTCGCCTGACTTGGAATGGTGCGAGTTCGAGCCGCGCGGCTTCTTCGTGCTGAGCCTGACGCCCGAGCGGACCGAGTGCCGGATGATCGGCCTGTCGACCATCATGGAGCCGAGGTTCGAGACGAGCGAGCGGGCGCGGTTCACTACGGCGGCGACCGCCGACGGACTGGCGCCGCTGGTTCGGGGCTAGGCCTCCGCCTTCGCCCTGCGGCGGGGCTGCGCCGTGAGGGCCGCGGCAGCCTCCGCGCGCGCCTTGATCGCTTCGTTGACGGCCTCGAAGCCCGCCTTGAAGGCGGCCCGGCGCTGTTTGGCCCAGGCCTCGCCCCGCAGGCCGCTGAAGATCTCGCCGTTGGCCAGCAGGCAGGCGTTGTCGGCCAGCTGTTCGATCTCGAAATAGCGGGTCGAGGTCGACAGGAAGGCGCGCCGATTGGCCCAGATGAGCTGAATTTCCGGCGTCCAGTCCGGGATCACGACCTGATGCAGCCGGCCGGGTTCGCCGTCGAGCACCTCGGCGACCTCGAGCCTGCCGCCGATGGCGATCACGCCCCGGACCTCGGGATGCAGGGAGTTCCACTCGCTCCAGCGCTCGAAGTCGGCGATCACCTCCCAGACCATTTCCGGAGAGGCGGCGACGCCGATGCGGTGTTCGATACGGATGCTCATTGCGGGACTTTTGCCACGACCTTTTGGCAAGAGCGAGGCCGTGAAACGCTTGGCTTGGGGGCCTGCCCGCTTCTATATGGCCGGTCTCCCCTGAACGGCTACCGCATGACCTCCCTGAACGACATCCGCACGACCTTCCTCGACTTCTTCGAGAAGGACGGACACCAGAAGATCCATTCGGCGCCGCTGGTGCCGCAGAACGACCCGACGTTGCTGTTCGTCAACGCCGGCATGGTGCCGTTCAAGGACTATTTCACGGGCGCCGCCCGCCCCCCGTCGCCGCGCGCGACGTCCTCGCAGAAGTGCGTGCGCGCCGGGGGCAAGCACAACGACCTGGACAATGTCGGCTACACCGCCCGGCACCTGACCTTCTTCGAGATGCTGGGGAATTTCTCCTTCGGCGACTACTTCAAGGACCACGCCATCGAGCGGGCCTGGGAGCTGGTCACGAAGGACTTCGGGCTGAACCCGGACCGGCTGCTGGTCACCGTCTATATCGACGATGACGAGGCCTTCGACATCTGGAAGAAGGTGACGGGTTTCCCCGACAGCAAGATCATCCGCATCGCCGGCTCGGACAACTTCTGGGCCATGGGCGACAACGGGCCGTGCGGACCGTGCACCGAGATTTTCTACGACTACGGCGACCACGTGCCGGGCGGTCCTCCGGGCTCGCCTGACGAGGACGGCGACCGCTACGTGGAGATCTGGAACAACGTCTTCATGCAGTTCGAGAAGGAGAACGACGTCGTCGTTCGCGACCTGCCCAAGCCCTCGGTCGACACCGGCATGGGACTGGAGCGGATCTCCTCGGTGCTGCAGGGCAAGAACTCGATCTTCGACACCGACCTGTTCCAGACGCTGATCGCGGCGTCGCAGGACCTCACCTCGACAAAGGCCGAGGGCGAGCAGGCGCCGTCGCACCGGGTGATCGCCGACCATCTGCGCTCGTCGTCCTTCCTGATCGCGGACGGGGTGACGCCGTCGAACGAAGGCCGCGGCTATGTGCTGCGCCGGATCATGCGCCGGGCCATGCGCCACGCGCATCTGCTGGGCGCGTCCGAGCCCCTGATGCATCGCCTGGTGCCGACGCTGGTCGGGGCGATGGGCGACGCCTATCCGGAACTGAAGCGCGCACAGGCCTTCGTCGAGGACACCCTCAAGCAGGAAGAGCAGCGGTTCCGCACGACGCTGGGCCGCGGCATGAGCCTGTTCGAGACGGCCACGCGCGACTTCAAGGCCGGCGACATGCTGGACGGCCAGACGGCGTTTGAACTCTACGACACCTACGGCTTCCCGCTGGACCTGACGCAGGACGAGGCCCGGCGTCGCGGCTTCTCGGTGAACGTCGACGGCTTCCAGGATGCGATGGCGCAACAGCGCGCCCGCTCGCGCGAGCACTGGAAAGGCTCGGGCCAGAAGGCGTCGCAGGGCGAATGGCTCAAGATCCGCGATCGCCTCGGGCCGACGATGTTCTCGGGCTATGACAGCGTCGACGGCTCGGGCGAGGTGCTGGCCATCGTCAAGGACGGCCAGCCGGCGGACGTCGTCGCCGAGGGCGAGACCGCCGAGGTCGTGTTCGACCAGACCCCCTTCTACGGCGAAGGCGGCGGCCAGGCCGGCGACCAGGGCGAGATC
>CAMLNT010000164.1 GCA_946481425.1 uncultured Brevundimonas sp. | reverse complement strand
TTCGCCGTTCTGACCTGCATCTACCTCAACGATGTGGTCAACCTGGGCCACGGCCACTAGGCCGCCCCAGTCCATCCCTTCCAAAGCAACCCCAACTAGGACTTAGAGAACCATGGAAGCAGAAGCCGCCAAGCTCATCGGCGCCGGCATCGCGATGTCGGGCATGATCGGCGCCGGCATCGGCGTCGGCAACATCTTCGGCAACTTCGTCGCGGGCGCCCTGCGCAACCCGTCGGCCGCCGCCTCGCAGGTCGGTAACCTGTTCGTCGGCGCCGCTCTTGCCGAAGCGCTGGGCATCCTGGCCTTCGTCATGGGCATCCTGATCTGGATCTCGTAATCCGGACCCGGGCGGCCGGTTCGCCGGCCGCCTATTTGCCTTTCTGACGTAGAAAACGATGGCTGATCCTCACGCTCCCCTTCCCGCGGACGCCCATGGCGCTCCGGGCGAAACGCACGCCTCCACCGAAGCCGAGCACGGCTCGGGCGGCGGGCTGCCGCAATTCGAGTTCCAGCACTGGTTCGGCCAGATCGTCTATCTGGTCTTCCTGTTCGTCGTTCTCTACTTCCTGATCGCCAAGGTTTTCGCGCCTCGCATGCGCAAGGTCTTCGATGAGCGGGCCGAGACGATCGGCAAGGCCGTCGAGGAAGCGCGCTCGGTTCAGGAAGAAGCGCAGAACCAGGCCGCCGAGGCCCAGGCCGAACTGGCCGAGGCCCGCGCCTCCTCCCGTCGCATGGCCGGCGCCGCCAAGGCGCGCGTCAGCGAAGACATCGCTCGCCGCACCGCCGCCCAGGAAGCCGTCCTGGCCGAACGCGTCGCCGAGGCTGAAGGCCGCATCGCCAAGATGCGCGACGCCGCCATGGCCCAGGTCGACACCGTCGCCTCGGACACCACCAAGGCGATCGTCGAGAAGCTGACCGGCAAGGCCGCCACGGCTGCGGAGCTCAACGCCGCCAAGGGAACGGCCTGATGGAATTCTTCAACCCCCACCTCTACGACCTCGAGAACCCCGAGCTCTGGGTCGCGGTCGGCCTGATCCTCTTCTTCGTGATCGTGGTCGTCGCCAAGGTCCCGGCGCTGGTCGCTGCCGCGCTCGACGCCAAGGCCGCGAAGATCCAGGCCGATCTGGACGAGGCCGCCCGCCTGCGCGCCGAGGCCGAAGCCATGCTGGCTCAGATCCGCAAGGAAAAGGCTGAAGCCGAGGCCCAGGCCAAGGCCATGCTGGAAGCCGCCGAGGAAGAGGCCGTGCGCCTTCAGGCCGAGGCCGAGGAACGTCTGGCCGAGAGCATCGCCCGCCGCGAGACCCTCGCCGAACGCCGCATCGCCCAGGCCGAAGCCCAGGCGACCGCCGAGGTGAAGGCCGCCGCCGCCGAACAGGCGACGATCGCCGCCGAACGCATCTTGACCGCCCGCGCCGCTGCCGGTGGCGAGGACCCCCTGCTCGATCAGGCCATCGGCCAGATCGGCACGCGCCTCAACTAGGCGCTACGGTCACAGCGAAACGTTAGGCCCGGCCCCCAAGGTCCGGGCCTTTTTCGTTCAGGCCGCCATCGCGGTCAGGCGCTTCGGATGCCCGATCTCACCGTGAAGCCGCGCGAACACCCGGCCCAGGGTGAAGCCGAAGATGATGTGCGTGACCAGCATCCAGGCGATGGTTCCGAAACCGGCTGCCGCCCCAAAGATGCCCAGGCCCGCCAGCGGCATGACCGTCAGGGACATGGCGATCCAGGCGCCCACCGCGAACAGGATGCCCTTCGTCGCGGCCGTATCGGTCGGCAGACGCGGGCACAGCATCGCAAAGAGCGGTCCCAGCACGAAGACGCCGGCCGCGAAGTGGATGGCCCAGCCGACCCAGGAAGTGTTCATGCTGGCTCCCAGGACCTGACCGGCCATGGCCGACAGGAGGGATTCGAAGCTGTGGAACCAGCGCTGGCCCACGCCCTGCTGGATGAGGCTGGCGACCAGGTCGATCACTGAGACGACGGCGGTGGCCGCAAAGCCCGCAATCATCCCCTTTTGCACACGAGACTGCATATTCGCTCTCCCAAGGCGCGCGGCCGTCGGAGGGGCGTCAATCGTTCGGCGCCCGCCGCGCGATTATCGCGGGCGCGAGCCTCTCGTCGTCTGATCAGACCGGATCGGCGGCGGAAAGCGCGCGTCCACTTATCGACGTAGGGGGACTCTAGTCCCAATTCAGCCGTAATTGAAACCCTGGCGGATCAGGAAGTGGCGCGGCGCGCGTAGGACCGGCTCCGGCGGCGCAGACGACCCAGGACACGCTGGCCTTTGCGCAGGAGCAGCCGCTCGATCCGCAACGTCTGTTGCCAGAACACCGGCGCGAACTCGGGGCGCTTGCGCATCAGTCGACGGAACGGAAAAACCCAGTTCGGACGCGCCTGCTGAAGGCGGATGAACTGCCGCTTGGCCCAGTAAGAGTTGCGCAGAACCAGCATCAGGCCGACCACCGCGATCGGCAGACCGAACGGCCCCGGGAGCGGCGAGATCAGGACGCCGGCGATGATCACCAGCACGCCCAGCGCCATCAGACCCAGACGCACGATCCGACCGAACACGCCCACGCGGGCACGCGTCCGCACCCTTTGCAGGGTCGGTAGCGAACGCGTCTCGACGGTCATGGCCAGAGTCATGTGGTTAGGGGCCCAAGGGTGTTGCAGCGATGTCCGGACTAAACGCCCGAACGTGGTAATCGTGCCGCGACCCAAGGTGGGAGCCTTCACGGCCCCCGTAAAGTAGCGGACCGTTGCTTTACAAAGATTTCATGCGGCTGATTTGGGGCCGCGAGGCGTCGCCTCCGCGCCATTTTCATTAAGTCTGTGTCAGGTGTGGCCCGCGTGCGACAGGCCCGGAACGGCCTCAACCCTTCCAGATTGGGCCCAACTCGGTTCCCAGGGCCTCGAACTCGCCACGCGTCATGTTCCAGTAACCCACGACCTCCGCCTGCTTGGCCGGCTCGAGCAGCTGGGCGCAGGCGACGGCAAAACTGGCGG
This sequence comes from uncultured Brevundimonas sp., assembly GCA_946481425.1. Next base: position 2,281 of record CAMLNT010000164.1, on the reverse strand, counting down.
GCGCCGATCCGGGCGCGGTGGCGACCACCCCGTCTGACACGGCGTGGGCCACGTCGCGATAGTGGTCGCCACCCCGATAGGCCGAGGCGTTTTCTGACATGAACGGAGCGGAGTTCGATGTGTGCGGCCGCTCGTCCAGCACACCGGCCCGCGCCAGGGCCAGCGTGCCGGCGCAGATGGCCGCCGTCGGCCCGCCGGCCTCGACCCGCGCCTTCAGCCGGTTCGACAACGCCGCGTCGTCAAACCGCATCCAGGCGTCGGAGCCGATGATGACGACTAGGTCTGCCTCCTTGAGGTCAGCGGTGTCATAGCCGGTGTCGACGTCGATCATCACGCCGCCCATGGTCGTGATCGTCTTGCCATCCGGGCTGGCGGTCCGGATCGCCGCGCCGAAATACTCCTTCAGCACCGGCAGGACGGGCCCCATCTCCCAGTCGGCGGCGCCGGGTTGAAGCAGGACGACGACGTGCTTGGTCATGAAGGCTCTCCGGAAGTCGCTGAGCGCCACAGGCCGACCGAATAACCAGCCAGCAGCGGCGCCTGAATGAAGGCAAGAACGCCCGCCCAGACCCAATCGGTCCAGGCGGCCTCGACCGGCGCCAGCAGGCCGCTGAGCGCCAGCAGCCAGAGGGGAGTCAGGACGGTCACGAGCCCCAACGCCGGCTTCATCCCCGACCCGCGCGTCAGCCCCAGCGCCTGCAGCGAGACCACGCGCTGTTCGGACAAGGTGGCCGGCCCCGCGACCGACAGGCGCGCGAACAGTGTCAGCAGCAGCAGCACGGAGGCGATTTCGAGCGCCAGCAGCACGAAGGTGCGCCAGCCGCTTTGCGTGACGGAGGCGGCGGTCGCCATAGCCAGGTCTTCTCCCGGCGCCAGCCCCGTCGCGCCCGCGACCCCCAGCAGGACCAGCCCGAGGATCATCACGATCAGGCACAGGAACAGGGCGTTCAGGCTCACCGAACCCAGGAGCCGTGCCGCGTCACGTCCGGCAGCAGCCGGATCCGAGGGCGACGCCATCGCCGCCCGCAGCACAGAGGTCCAACCGGCCAGCGCCGCAACGGCCTGCGCCAGGGCCAGAGGCAGAGCCAGCCACAGCGACACCGCCCGCTCGCCGACGAAGGTCGGCACGAGCAGCGACAGGAGGATCAGGCCGCACCCGATCGGCGCGCGCCGCCAGGCCTGGGCGGAGAATGCCGCCGCCTCTCCCAAAGCGCTCCTCAGGCTGACCTTGCCGCTCATCGTGGCTCCCGACTCGATTTGGGGCTCGACCCCGCGCGGAAACCTCCTAAACAGCCGCGCATGACTGTGAAACCCGTTCATGTAATCGGCGGCGGCCTTGCCGGCTCTGAAGCCGCCTGGCAGATCGCCAACGCCGGTGTCCCCGTCGTGCTGCACGAGATGCGCCGCGCCGGCGTCAAGACCGACGCTCACCACACGGACGGCCTCGCCGAACTCGTCTGCTCCAACTCGTTCCGCTCGGACGACTGGGAATACAACGCCGTCGGCCTGCTGCACGCCGAGATGCGGGCGCTGGACAGCCTGATCATGGCCTCGGGCGACGCCCATCAGGTCCCGGCGGGCGGCGCCCTCGCCGTCGACCGCGACGGCTTCTCCAACGCCGTCACCGACAAACTCCTGTCCCACCCCCTCGTCACGGTCGTCGGCGAGGAGATCGACGGCCTGCCGCCGGAGGACTGGGACAATGTCATCGTCGCCACCGGCCCCCTCACCTCGCCCGCCCTGGCCGACGCCATCCTGAAACTGACCGGCGAGGAGAGCCTCAGCTTCTTCGACGCCATCGCCCCCATCGTCCACGCGGACTCGATCGACTTCGACATCGCCTGGCGTCAGTCGCGCTACGACAAGGCCGGCCCGGGCGGCGACGCCGCCGCCTACGTCAACTGCCCGATGGACAAGGCCCAGTACGAGGCCTTCATCGACGCCTTGCTCGACGGCCCCAAGGCTGAGTTCAAGGACTGGGAGAACGTCCCCTATTTCGACGGCTGTCTGCCGATCGAGGTCATGGCCGAACGAGGCCGCGAGACCCTGCGCCACGGCCCGATGAAGCCCGTTGGCCTGACCAATCCGCGCGATCCCCTGGTCAAGGCCCACGCCATCGTCCAGCTACGCCAGGACAATGCGCTCGGCACCCTGTTCAACATGGTCGGCTTCCAGACCAAGCTGAAACACGGCGCGCAGGCTGAGGTCTTCCGCATGATCCCGGGCCTTCAGGACGCCCAGTTCGCCCGCCTCGGCGGCCTGCACCGCAACACCTTCCTGA
>CAMLNT010000163.1 GCA_946481425.1 uncultured Brevundimonas sp. | reverse complement strand
CGAGACGGAAATCCCGTCCTCGACGGTCGGCGACTTCATCATGAAGGCGCTGAAGGGCGTCGATGAGGTGGCCTATGTCCGCTACGCCTCGGTCTACAGGGACTTCCGGCACAGTTCGGACTTCGCCCGCTTCCTGGGAGATGAAGGGCTGGACGAGGGCTGATGCCCGACGGCCCTACAGTCACGCTGAAGCTGGCGACCTCGCTGGACGGCCGGATCGCGACCGCCAGTGGCGAGTCGAAGTGGATCACGGGCGAAGAGGCCCGCGCCGAGGGCCATCGCCTGCGTGCGGCGCATGAGGCCATTCTGGTCGGTGTGGAGACGGTCATCGCGGATGACCCCGCCCTGACGGTGAGGCTGTCGGGCCGGGGCGCGGCCGAGCCCGCGCCTGACGGCTATTCGCCGAGCGATTTCGACGAGGCCGAGCGGCAGCCGCTGCGCGTGATCCTCGATAGCCGGTTGCGCACGCCGTCGCTGGCCGAGGCGACGAAGGCCGGGTGCCTCATCCTGACGGCCCAGGAGCCGCGGCCCATTCGGCGGGCGCAGGTCGAGCGGGTCGAGGCTGGAGAGGATGGACGCCCCACCGTCGAGGCGGTGCTGGGCGCGCTGCAGAAGCGGGGGATCGGCTCGGTCCTGATCGAGGGCGGCGGTCAGGTGGCGGCGAGTTTCCTGCGGGCCGGAGCCGTGGATCGGATCGAGTGGTTCCGTGCGCCGATCCTGCTGGGATCGGAGGGACGGCCCTGCGTGGCCGGTCTGGCGCTTGAGAAACTGGCCCAAGCCCCCAGATACCGTCGCGTCGCCGTGGAGGTCCGTGGCGACGATCTTTGGGAGCGCTACGCGCGGATCGCCTGAGCCATGTTCACCGGTATCGTCACTGACATCGGCCGGGTCCGTTCGGTCCGGCAGACCGAGCGCGACCGGCGCTACGAGATCGAAACGGCGTGGGACACCGCAAGCATCGATCTGGGCGCCTCGATCAGCCACGCGGGCTGTTGCCTGACGGTGACGGAGACGGGTCCGGGATGGTTCGCGGTGGAGGTCTCGGGCGAAACCCTGTCGAAGACCACGCTGGGCGACTGGTCCGAGGGCGGACGTATCAATCTTGAGCGCGCAGCCCGGCTCGGAGACGAGATGGGCGGGCACATCGTGTCGGGCCATGTCGACGGGCTTGGCGAGGTCATATCGGTCGAGGCCGAGGGCGGATCGCGGCGGATCGTGATCGCGGCGCCCGAGCCGCTGCACCGTTTCATCGCCGCCAAGGGATCGATCACGGTCGATGGGGTGTCGCTGACCGTGAACACGGTCGAGGGGCGGGCGTTCAGCGTGAATGTCATCCCGCACACCCTGGAGGCCACCACGCTTTCGGACCTGAAAGCGGGCAATCGCGTCAATCTGGAGATCGACATGCTGGCGCGATACCTCGCGAGGTGGCAGGAGACGGCATGACCTATTCCGCGCCCATTCCGGAGGCGTCCGTCAGTCCGATCGAGGCGATCATCGCCGAGGCCGCCGCGGGCCGCCCCTTCATCCTGGTCGACGCCGAGGACCGGGAGAACGAGGGCGACGTGGTGATCCCGGCCGCCTTCGCCACGCCGGAGGTGATCGCCTTCATGGCGCGCGAGGCGAGGGGGCTGATCTGCCTTGCGATCACGCCGGAGCGTGCGGATCGCATGAACCTAAGGCCCATGGCTGAAACGAACCGGTCCGGGCTCGGCACGGCTTTCACCGTCTCGGTGGAGGCGGCCGAGGGGGTCACCACGGGGATTTCGGCGGCTGATCGTGCGCGCACCATTGCGGCGACGATCGCCACGGACGCACAGGCGGCCGATGTCGTCAGCCCCGGCCACATGTTCCCGATCGTGGCGCGTGAGGGCGGCGTCCTGACCCGCCCTGGACATACAGAGGCGGCGGTCGATATCGCGCGTCTGGCCGGTCATGAGCCGGCGGGCGTGATCTGCGAGATCATGAACGACGACGGGACCATGGCGCGCCTGCCTGAGCTGATCGTCTTCGCGCGTCGGCACGGGCTGAAGATCGGAACGATCGCCGACCTGATCGCCTATCGCGAGGGTGGCCAGCGATGATCCAGGATCCGGTTCGCGTCCTCATTGTCGAGGCGCGCTACTACAACGACCTGTCCGACCAGTTGCTGGCCGGCGCCAAGCGGGCGCTTCAGGCGGCAGGGGCCGAGTTCAACGTCATCACAGTGCCCGGCGCGCTGGAAATCCCGACGGCGATCGCGCTGGCGGAAGAATCGGGCCGGTTCCCGGTCGGCGTCCGCTACGATGGCTATGTCGCCCTGGGCAGCGTGATCCGGGGCGAGACCTATCATTTCGAGGTCGTGTCCAATGAATCGGCGCGCGGGATCATGGATCTCGGCGTCCAGCACCGCCTTTGCATCGGCAACGGCATTCTCACCACCGAAGACGAGGATCAGGCCCAGTGGCGGGCCGATCCCAACCAGGGAGACAAGGGCGGCGCCGCAGCTCGCGCGTGCCTGGACCTGATCTCTCTCAAGCGCAGACTGCGCGGAGCCTCCGCATGACCGACCCGACCGATCCGCGCTCGATGAAGGCGGTGATGGAGCAACTGGCCGCCGCCGAAGCGGGTCGTTCGCCAGACGAGACACCGCTGTCGGCCAAGGAGCGCCGCGCGCGCACCGTCGCGCGCCTGGCCGCGGTGCAGGCCCTCTATCAGATGGAACTTGCCGGTGCGGGCGTGGAGACGGTGATCAAGGAATTCTCGGATCACCGTTTCGACGATCGCCTGGAAGACGAATGGATGGCCGAGGCGGACGAGGCCTATTTCGCCGAGATCGTGCGTGGCGTCGTCGCCGAACAGGCCCAGGTCGACAGCGCCGTGACCAGGCGGCTGGCCGAGGGGTGGAAGCTTGTGCGGCTGGACGCCACCCTGCGGGCGTTGCTTCGCTCTGGCGCGTGGGAACTGATGAAGCGGCCGGACACGCCACGCGAGGTCGTGCTCGACGAATATGTCGAACTGGCCAAGGCTTTCTTCGACGAGCGGGACTCCCGCTTCGTGAACGCTGCGCTGGACGGCGTGGCGCGTGACGTCCGGGGCTGAGCCCTTGGGCTCGGAGCGGCCCGACGAGTTCGAAACGATCCTGCGTCTCCTTGCGCCGCTGGCGGACCACCCGGCGGCCCGCAATCTTCTGGACGACGTGGCGGTTCTTGAGCCTCCGCCCGGCAAGACCTTGGTCCTGACGCATGACACCCTTGTGGAGGGCGTGCATTTCCTGGCGACCGACCCGGCCAATACGGTTGCGCGCAAGCTGCTGCGCGTGAACCTGTCGGATCTGGCGGCCAAGGGCGCCCAGCCCTTCGGATACCTGATGAGCTGCGCCTGGTCCGAGCGTTGCGACTGGGATTGGCGCGAGGATTTCGCGCGGGGTCTGGCGAGCGACCAGGCCCGGTTCAATCTGGCTCTCCTCGGCGGGGATACGGTGTCGACCCCGGGTCCGCTCACGCTCGGGGCGACGCTGATCGGCTGGGGCGACCACGGCCGGACGCCGAGCCGGGCGGGGGCCTCGGCCGGCGACGCCGTCCTCGTCAGCGGCACGATCGGCGATGGCGGTCTCGGGCTGGAGGCGGCCGGAAAGTCCGGCGTCAAACGGTTCGGCGACCTGGATGCGGCCTGGCTGGCGGACCGCTACCGGCGGCCACGGCCGAGGCTGGAACTGGCCGACCTCATTGCGCGTGAGGCGACGGCCAGCGCGGACGTGTCCGATGGTCTCGTGGCGGACGCAGGCAACATCGCCCGGGCGTCGGGCTTGGCGGTCACGCTCGATCTGAGGCTGGTCCCGCTGTCAGACGCAGGACGCCGTTGGCTTGAACGCCAGGAGGATGCCGCAGCCGCCGTGGAGCGTCTGGCGACATCCGGAGACGACTACGAGATCGTCTTCACCGCGCCCCCCGCCCGGGTCGAGGCGATCCAGGCCGAGGCGGAATCCATCGGCTGTCCTGTCGTGATGGTCGGGTCTGTTCAGCCAGGTGAGGGTGTCGCCACGACATGGGGCGGGGTTCCCATGGAGCTGAGCCGGCAGGGCTGGCGACATCGCTAACGCCGGATTCACAGTGACCGACTAGTCTGGCGGCATGGACAGACGCGCATTCCTCGCCGCCGGAGCGGTCGCAGCCACCGCCTCTAAGGTTCGCGCCGAAGAGGCCCCGGAGGCACTGCCGACCCATGAGCTTTCTCCTGTCGGCCTGCCGGTCGTGATTGACGACCGCATCCGCAACTATGTGTTCGTGCGCCTGACCCTGCATCTCTCAGAAGGGCAGGATGCGACGGCGATCCGCGAGAAGGACGCGCACATTCGGGATTCGCTTGTGCGGATGGCGCACCGCAGGCCCTTCACCCTGCCGGGCGAAGCCAATCGTCTCAATGCGGGGGCGATGGCGGGACACGCCATGGCGGCCTGTATCCGCGTCTATGGCCGGGGCGTCGTAAGCCGGGTTGAGGTCACCAGCCAGCAGCCGCAGCGCACCGTCCGCGCAACCTAGGCGGGCCTTCAAATTCCAGCGATACGCCCGTTGCGAATGCGGCGGGATTTTGGCACCGTCGGTTCATCCCGGGGGACGCGTCAGTGCGTCCGTAGCGCACGGGGGGACCGGAAGGCGGACGAACGCGCCGCGCCAAGGGTCCGCGCGCCCAAAAGAACGACGAGGACTCGACAATCATGCAAGACTATTTCCTGCCGCTGGTCATCCTGGCCGGCGCGGTGGGGGTGCTTTACGGGGCGTTGCAGACGGCCGCCCTCATGAAGGCCAACGCCGGCAATGCGCGGATGCAAGAGATCGCCGCGGCGATCCAGGAGGGGGCTTCGGCCTATCTCCGCCGCCAGTACACCACCATCGCCATGGTCGGCGTGGTCATCCTGGTCGCAGCCTGGCTGCTGATCGGTGAATGGGCCGCGCTCGGCTTCGCCATTGGCGCGATCCTGTCAGGGCTGGCCGGCTACGCCGGGATGCTGATCTCGGTGCGCGCCAACGTCCGGACCGCCCAGGCGGCGTCCGAGAGCCTCGATAAGGGGCTTTCCATCGCCTTCCGGTCCGGCGCGGTGACCGGCCTGTTCGTGGCCGGCGGCGCCCTGATCGGCGTGTCGGGCTACTACTGGCTGCTGACCCAGGGTCTTGGGTTCGAGAACACCAGCCGGACGGTCGTCGACGGCCTGGTCGCGCTGGGCTTCGGCGCTTCGCTGATCTCGATCTTCGCGCGTCTCGGCGGCGGCATCTTCACCAAGGGAGCCGACGTCGGCGGCGACATGGTTGGCAAGGTCGAGGCCAACATTCCCGAAGACGATCCCCGTAACGCGG
>CAMLNT010000162.1 GCA_946481425.1 uncultured Brevundimonas sp. | reverse complement strand
GCAAGGTCGTCGCCGTTCAGGCCAGGCCTGGCGACACGGTCGCCAAGGGCCAGCCTCTCGTCGTCGTCGAAGCCATGAAGATGGAACACGCCCTGACGGCGCCGTTCGATGGCGTGGTGGCGGAGGTATCGGCCTCGGTCGGCGATCAGGTCACCGACGGGGCCGTGCTGGCGAAGGTGGAGGCGGGCTAAAGCCCCACCCCGCCCACCGGCGTCGTCTCGTTGTGGCTGCCAAACCCGGCGATCAGCGGCCGGGCCCGGCCGATCGCGTCCCTCACCTGCGGCAATTGAAGCGACGCCTGATGGCTCTCCCGGTCCGTCCAGACCTCGGTGATCCAGATCATGTCCGCGTTTTCCGGGTCGTGGGCGACCACGTAGGACAGACACCCCGGCATCTCGCCGGTGCTTTCCAGCAGGATCGTCGTCAGGGCGTCCCTCTGCCCCGGCTGGGCGATGAACTGGCCGATCAGTCCGTACATGGCGTCTCCTTGAGCCCGCGCGACGCCGGGCGCCGCGGCCAGGGCCGCCGCTCCCACGATCACCTGCCGGCGCATCATCTCCATCGCGCGACGTTAGCCTTTGGCGGGGCTGCCCGAAACCGGCTAGAGGGGCCGCAATGCCCCTCAACCTCATCAAGCTCTGCGTCGGCGTCGCCAAGGTCGAGACGCTCGAACGCCGCGTGGCCAAGGGCGACTGGCTCAACGTCAACACCCGCTCCACGCCCAAGCGCGCGGCCGAGCTGGAAGACGGCGGGTCGCTCTACTGGGTCATCAAGGGCTCGATCGTCTGCCGCATGCCGATCGCGGACATCTCGACCCGAGGCGAGGGAAAGGAATCGCGCTGCGTGATCCGCCTCCACCCCGAGGTCATCCGCACCGCGCCGCTGGGGCACCGCCCGTTCCAGGGCTGGCGCTATCTGGAGGCGAAGGACGCCCCGCAGGATCTCTCGCGCGCCGAGGCCACCGACCTCCCCGACGATCTCGTGAAGCGGCTGCGCGAGGCAGGCGCCTGGTGAATCTGTGCGGTTAAGGCGTTAACCACTTTCCTTAAGCGTATCTGGAAACTGAGTTTTTTCTTCCCGTGGGTAAGTTCTGCCCATGGCTCCGATCAGAACGCTCGTTGTCTTCCCCCTCGCCGCCGCGATCAGCGGCTGCGGATTCGTGGATGCTGACCCCAACCGCTTCGAACATTGGGCCGAAGGCGTGGCCGCCATCGAGCTCTCCGCCGAGGATGCCGGGCTGCGCGGGCCGATGATCACGGCCCAGGCCGCCGGCCTGCGCGGCCCGGTCGATCCGGCCGACCGCTCGCCGATGCGTATCGAAGTGGTCGAGCCCGAGGTTCTATGGGACGCACGCGCCGACGGCTTCCAGCAAGGGCTGCGCGGCCCGATGCGCGCCGCGACGACCGCCGTGGCCGAAGCCGTCGTCCAGCAGGCCGTCGACCGCGCGCCCGAGATTGTGCCTGTCGTGGTGGAGGACGTCGTCCGCGCCGCCAGCCAGACCGTCCAGCTGGGGGCCTTCTCCAGCCGTGAGACCGCCGAGGCCGCCTGGGCGCGCCTGGCCGGCCATTCAGCCCTGTCTGGGGTGACCCCGCGCTACGAAACCGTCGAGCGCGACGGCCGCACCCTGGTACGCCTGCGCGCGGTCGTCGCCGAGAACGCGGTGGCCGCTGTTTGCCGCGCAGCCGGGGCCGGCGCCTTCTGCGCATCCACAGGACAGTCCTGATCCCCTCTCCCCCCGCGCCCCCGACGCGCTAGTCTCGTCCCCAAAGGACGCCTGCAAACTGAGTCGCGGGCGCGAGAAGTGTGTGGGGTGTCGCATGACGCGGGTCATCGTCGTCGGAAATGAAAAGGGCGGAGCGGGCAAGTCCACGCTCGCCATCCATCTGGTCGCGGGCCTGATGCAGGCCGGCCACTCGGTCGCGGTCATGGATCTGGACCTGCGTCAGCGCTCGCTGGCAAACTTCCTGTCCAACCGCCGGGCGTGGCTGGCCGCAAACAACGCCACGGCGCCGATGCCGATCGAGCCTGACAGCTTCTCGGACGGCGCCAAGCTGGCCCGTGCGCCAGAGGACGAGCAACTCGCCCGCTTCGAGGCCGCGTTCCAGGCCGCGCAGGCCGCCGACTTCCTCGTGATCGACACCCCCGGCGGCGACACGGCCCTGTCGCGCGCCGCCCATGGGCGCGCCGACCAGGTCGTCACCCCGATGAACGACAGCTTCGTGGACTTCGGTCTGCTGGGCGAGATCGACCCGGTGACGCTGAACCTCAAGCGCCCGTCGATCTACGCCGAGACCATCTGGAACGCCCGCAAGGACAAGGCCGTCGACAACCCGCAGGCCGGCATCGGCCAGATCGACTGGCTGATCGTGATGAACCGTCTCGCGGTGTTCGACGCCCGCAATCGCCGCCGCGTCGACGAGCGGCTGGACATTCTGGCCAAACGGGTCGGCTTCCGCGTGGGTCCCGGCCTCAGGGACCGGGTCATCTATCGTGAACTCTATCCTTTCGGCCTGACGGTCGCGGACCTGTCCGAGGAAATCCGCCCGGTCGAGATTTCCCTCAGCCACGTCGCGGCGCGCCAGGAACTGCGCTCGCTGCTCCAGGCCCTGGGCCTGGAAGCCGATCCGGAGGCTCGACAGGCCGCGTGAGCCCGCGCCCGTGAGCCTGGCCTGGATCATCCTGGGCGCCGCCGCGCTCTGGGGCCTCATCCGCCTCGGCCGTCACGCTGACCGCTCAAGCAAGGTCCAGTGGCGTGTGAGCGCCACCATCATGGCCGCCGCCGCCTGGGGCGGAGCAGCGCTGGCGGCGATGCGCGGCGCCTGGATCATTGCCGCAGCCCTTGTGGGCGCCGGCCTGTGGCTGGCCCTCGCCTCGCGTCAGCGCGACGCCCGCCCTCACCGCGCTCCGCCGGAGATGATGGGCGAGGCGGAGGCCCGCCGCGTACTCGGCGTCTCCAGATCCGCGGATAAGGCTGAAATCCAGGCGGCCTATCGCCGCCTCATGGCGCGCGCCCATCCGGACGCCGGCGGCACCGAAGGCCTGGCCGAGCGGCTGAACGCCGCGCGGGATCGTCTGCTGAAACGCTAGACCCTACTGGGCCCGGATGACCATGCAGGGGACGTTGCGCTCTTCCAGCACCTCGCAGGCCGCGTCAGCGGCGGCGCGGGTGAAGCCGACATAGCGGGCGCGGAACCAGCCGTTGTCCGACGGAGTCACGGCGCCCTCGGCGTTGCGGAACTGGTCACGGAAGCGGCGGCCGACTTCACCGAGCCAGTCCTGGGCCACATTCTGTTCACGGAATGCGCCGACCTGGACGATCCAGCCGGTCGCGGCGTCGCCCTGGGCCCGCACCGGGGTCGAGGGCGGCGGCGGGGTCGGGGTGGGCTCGGCGCGGGCGTCGATCTCGGCCGAGGCGGCGAGCACCGCCGAAGAGACCGGCACCTCGGCCGACGCCAGCTGCAGCGGCGCCGATGCGCCACGGCCAGCGCCGTAAGCCTCGCCTACGCCACCCGGCAGCGAGGCGAACAGAACCTGAGCCTGCTGGAGGGTCTCGCCGCGCGCGATCCGGCGCTCGACGTCGAAGCCGACGTTCAGAAGCTCGGCCACGTGTTCGTTGCGCGAGGCCGTCGTGCGTCCGCCGAGCACCACGGTGATCAGGCGATGGCCATCGCGCACCGCCGAGGCGGCCAGGTTGTAGCCCGAGGCGTTGGTGAAGCCGGTCTTGATGCCGTCAACGCCCGGCATCGAATGCAGCAGGCCGTTGGTGTTGTTGTACTGGCGGCCCTCGAACTCCCAGTGGCGGATGCCGAAGTAGTGGTAGAACTGGGGGAAGTCGCGCATCACGGCGCGGCTCAGGATGGCGATGTCCCGGGCCGAGGAGAGCTGGCGGCTGTCCGGCAGGCCGTGCGGGTTCACATAGCGGGTCTGTGTCATGCCCAGTTCCTGCGCGCGGCGGGTCATCAGCTGGGCGAAGGCGGCTTCGGAGCCTCCGACATGCTCGGCCAGGGCCACGGCGATATCGTTGCAGGAGCGAACGGTCAGGGCCCGGATGGCGTTGTCGACGCTGATGCGCGCGCCGGCCGGCAGGCCCAGCTTGGACGGCGGCTGCGACGCCGCCCGCGGCGAGATGGTGATGTAGTCATCGGCCGAGATCCGGCCCTCGGCCAAAGCCTCGAACACGAGATAAAGCGTCATCACCTTGGTGATGGAGGCCGGGAAGCGCGGGCTGTCGGCGCGGCGCTCGAACAGCACCTCACCGGAATTGGCGTCGACCACGATGGAGGCGTAGCGGACCTCGCCGTCCTGGGCGACCGCGCCAGAGGTGTTCACGGCGCCGAAGGCCAGAAGGCTGACAATGCAGGCCAGCACGATGGGCAGACGGCGGGCGGAATCGATCATGGCTGTCGGTCCGTCAGTAAGCTTGGCACGAGGACGACGCCCCCACGGCGGCGACCAGATGAAAGGCTAGCATGTCTCACCCCAAGTTGCCCTCAGGTTAACAGCTTATTGATGGGCGATTTAGTCGCACCCCCATCGGGCGATTGTGCGCTGCACAAAATCCCCTTGACATATGTTCGCAGGTGCAACATATAGGCTCCATCAGAGCCCGCAGACGGCTCGGACAGACATCTCAGGAGCCCCAACATGGCCGCCAACGAAACCGTCAAGAAGACCGTCGAGCAAGCCACCGCCGCCGGCAACCAGGCCTTCAAGGAAGGCGTGGACAAGTCGCTGAACGCGCTGACCGAGATGAACACCCTCGGCAAGAAGAACATCGAAGCCGCCGTCGAGTCGGTGACCGCCGCCACCCGCGGCGCCGAAGCCCTCTCGGCCCAGGCCCTGGCCTTCTCCAAGAAGTCCTGGGAAGACGGCGTGAACGCCGCCCAGGCCCTGGCCTCGGCCAAGTCGATGCAGGAAGTCATCGAACTGCAGACCGCCTTCGCCAAGTCGGCGATGGAAGCCTACCTGTCGGAAGTCACCAAGATGTCCGACACGGTCCAGGCCTCGGTCAAGGACAGCTTCAAGCCGATCAACGAGCGCACCACCGCGATCGTCGAGCGTATCCAGTCGGTCCGCTAGGTTCCTCCTCCCAACTAGCGAAACGACTGATGAAGGCCCGGAGCGGAAACGCTCCGGGCCTTTTCTCTTTTGCGCCACACCGCAGGTGCGAAAATGAGCGCCCGCGAAGCTGTGACTTGCCGCCGCTTCAAATCACGGGGAGAGTCCCTATCTAGCTAAACGACTCCCCGACCCGGACCGCGCATGCCGAACGAACGTCCAGGTGATCAAGGCGGTGGCCTCGGCGCCGCAACGGTCACCGAGACAAAACCGAAGGTTCAGAAGCCCTCCCTCTACCGCGTGCTGATCCTCAACGACGACTACACGCCGATGGAATTCGTC
>CAMLNT010000161.1 GCA_946481425.1 uncultured Brevundimonas sp. | reverse complement strand
ATGCGCATCCTCAGACCATGGCGTGATGCTATCTACGATCTGATCGCGAGTAACCGCTTTGCGCTTTTCGGCAAGACGGAGACATGAATGTTTCCGCGGCCCGATGAGAGGGAGCGGTTCCTCTCGTGAAGGTGCTCGTGATCGGGGCGGGCGGCGTCTTCGGCTCGCATCTGGCTGTGGGGCTCGCCCAGGCCGGCTTCGACCTGGTCCTCGCTGGTCGCGACCTCAAGCGGGCCGAGAGGGCCGCTGCTGCAGTCCTTGCGGAACACCCCGGTATCGCGGTCGAGGCGATCGCCGTGGACACGCAAACCGTCACCGCAGAGTCGCTGAAGGCCAGCGGCGCCGACATCGTCGCCGACGCCGCAGGTCCGTTCCAAGGCAGCGAGCCGACGGTGGCGAGCGCCGCCATCCAGGCCGGATTGCACTACGTCGACCTTGCGGATGGGCGAGACTTCGTCGCGCGTTTTGGCGATCTGGACGAGGCGGCAAGGTCTGTCGGGGTGGTCGCCCTGACGGGATGCAGTTCGACACCTGCCCTGTCTCACGCCGTGATCCAGTCCCTGACCGAAGGATGGCAAAGCGTGGTCGCGGTGGAGGCCGCGATCAGCCCCGGGAGCAAGGCTCCGCGCGGCCTGTCCGTCATGAAGGCGATTCTGAGCTGGCTGGGCAGGCCTGTGCGCGTCTTTGATGGCGCCCGCTGGTGCGTGCGGCATGGCTGGGACGGTCTTTATCACCGCGACTTTGGTGCGGCGGGGCGGCGGTTGGTCTCCCTGTGCGAGACGCCGGACCTTGATCTGCTGGCCGCCCGGTTCAGACCGCGTGAGCGCGCCCTCTTTCTGGCAGGGCTGGAGCCAACTCCCCTGCATCTGGGAGCATGGGTCCTCGCTCGCGCAGTGGCGTTATCGGGGCGGTCGGCCTCCGGCCTGGCGCCGCTGCTGTTACGCATGGCCCGGCCGTCTTCTATTTTCGGCTCGGATCGCGGGGCCATGCGGGTGGAAGTCCTCGGGGCCGACCGCCGCCACCGGTTTGCACGGGCCGTCTGGCTTCTGACGGCTGCGCCAGGGGTCGGGCCGGTAACGCCCAGCCTGCCGGCGCTGGCCGCGATCAAGGCAATCGCGCGCGGAGCGCTCGCGCCGGGTGCTCGGGCCTGTGTCGGGGAGGTGAGCCTGCAAGACATCACGCGGGAGATGGTCCCGCACCGGCTCGCCTGCGGCGCACGGGTGGACCGCTGTCTGTTCTCGCGGGCGCTCGGCGACCAATTCGACACGCTCCCGGAGGCCGTTCGGGCCCTGCATGAGGCGCCTGGGAACACCCGATGGGTGGGCGAGGCCGACACGCGCGGATCGGGTTCTGCTCCAGGTCGCGTTCTGGCGAGGATCTTCGGCTTTCCCGACGCCCAGATCGGCGTGCCGGTCGAGGTGATGATCAGCGCTGACGGCGACCGCTCGGTCTGGCGTCGCAGGATTGGTTCAAGCCGGTTCCAGAGCGTCCTGTCAAACCCGTCGGCAGGTGGGCTGATCGAAGAGAGGTTCGGTCCCTTCACTGTGCGTATCCGGCTACGTCCGGACGAGGACCGCCTGTGGTACGAGGTGGCGGGCTGGCGGCTGGGCCCGGTTCCACTGCCGACCATCCTGGCCCCGAAAAGTTTGACGCATGAACGTGTCGATGCGGAGGGCCGATTTGTGTTCGATGTCGAGATCCGACTGCCGGGCCTCGGTCGGATGGCGCACTACACGGGATGGCTTGTCGCCGCAGCTCCGGAGCCAGATCGGGTGGTCGGACGTTGATCGCGCATGAGAGCCCTGCTGATACCTGCCGCCGCCCTGACCCTGGCCGCTTGCCAGCCTGCCAATGACACCGATCCGGGCGAGATGCCGGCGGATGCGCCGCCGCCGGCGGATTCGGGGGAGCTAACGCCGCCGCCAACCGATCCGGCACAGCCGACACCGCCGACAGGCGCGCCGGCGTTCGTCGGGACCTGGACGGCAAACGCGGAGTGGTGCGGAAATACGTCAGGCGCCGAGCGGCCAGTCGTGGTTACGGAGACCGAGTTCCGCGGGTACGAGAACACCTGTCAGATCACCGACCTGCAACCCGGCGACCGCGACTGGACAGCGACGTTCGTCTGCCAGTCGGAAGGAACGACAACGCGTCAGCCGGTCAACATCGTCGCCGATACGACCCAGCTGCGCATCACTTACGTCAACGAAGGGACCTCGGTGACCTGGGGGCGATGCCCGGCCTAGGGCTCTGACGGCGCAGCTGCGGGCGGCTCAGGTGTCGCAGCGAGGGTCAGGGCCGGGTCCGGTGACAGCGGGGCCGGGGGCGGGGGCTCATAGTCGAGGGCGACGTGTACGATCGGGTAACCCGCGACGACCGCGTCGAGGGTTTCGAGCTTCCCGCCGAGCAGGCGCTGATAAACCCAATAGGCCGCGACGACTTCCTCCACGTACTGACGCGACTGCGACACCGGAATGTTCTCGATGATCAGCAGCGAATCAGCATCAGCGCCGAGTGCGCGACGCGCGTCCATCACGGGGCGCGGGCCACCGTTGTAGGCCACGACAGCGCGCAGAAGGTCACCCTGAATGGCGTCCATTGAGAGCACCGAGTTGATGTAGGCCTGACCGAGCCGCATGTTCACGGAGGCGTCGAACAGGCGGTCCGGCTCTCGGCGGAAAACCGGGTCGCCGGCGAGCTCAGCAGCCGTGGCCGGCATGACCTGCATCAGCCCGTAGGCGCCGGCGCCCGATCGGGCTTCCGGGTCGAAACGGCTTTCCTTGCGGGCGATGGCGAAGACCAGACCCCGCGGGATGACAAAGCCGCCCTGGGGCTGCAGATCGGGCAGGGGATAGTCGGCGGCGTCGATCTGACTGCTGCGCTGCAAGCCCAGGCGGGAGGCGAGGCTTTCACCGAGAATGGCCCACTGAAGACGTTCTTCCGCACTCGGCGCGTTCAACGTGGCAAGGCGCAGTTCCTCGATCGCGTCCTCGGTGCGGCCGATCTGGGCCAGGGCGGCGACGCGACGCGCATGGCTGTTCGCACGCGTAAACGCCTCGGCGGCGGCCTCGTCGACCTCAGGCGGCGAGAAGACGATGGTGTTCGGTCCCGGCGTGATCCAAGGCGCGTTGAGGATCAGCGGCTCGGCGCCGAGCTGACGCATGGCGATCTGCCCATAGAAGGTATCCGGCCAGCGCGCGGCGAGCCGCAGATAGTCGGCAGCCTGCTCCTGGCGGCGGTCCTGGATCAGGGAGCGGGCGGCCCAATAGCCGGCGCCGGAGCGAATCCACCCACTTTCTGAGGGGTCGATGGCGACGCGCTCGAAGGCCTGGAAGGCCTCGCCGTAGCGGCCCAGTCGGAAGGCGGCCATGCCCGCCACCCACCAGTCACCCTGGATCTGGCCCACTTCCAGGGCGCGCTGGAGATAGCCGTCGTTGAGTTGATGACGGGCCTCGCGTTCGCGAAACTCAACCATGCCGGCCGAGGCCTGATAGGCGCGAGCGGCCGCTATGGCCGGCGGAAGGCGCGGCTCGACCCCGTCCGGCGGCAGGCGACGCAGCGCCAGTGTGTAGGCGCGCGGAGCGTCCGCGAGATCGGCATATTCCGCAAGCCAGGCCGAAAGCTCCTCAAAAGTCGCCGTGTAGTCACGGTGGAAGAGGATCTCGAACTGAAGCTGGCCATACAGGGAGCGGTCCGAAACGCGACCGGCCCGGTCCAGGGCGGCAGCAAAATCGCCGCGACGGACATCCAGGAAAGCGGCGCGATAGGCGGCTTCATCGGATTCGCTGAGCGGTCGAGGTTCGGCTCGAGCGGGCGCGCTGATGAGCACGAACGCCGCCGCAACGGTCGCGAGGCCGCCTAGAAATCGCATGGATTGAGTGCTCCGCCCGCGTGAGTCAGGAATCTACGGACTTGGCCCGTTCGTCGGCAAGCCGTTCAGACAGCGACAAAAGGTCCTGCCAGGCTTTGGCCTTCTCTCGCGGCTGGCGCAACAGATAGGCCGGATGAAGGATTGGCAGGGCCGGATAGGTCTGGCCGCCCTCCGCGGGTCGCCATTCCTTCCATTTGCCTCGCAGGGTTGTGACGCCCTCGTCGGACTTGAGCATGAACTTGGCCGAGGCTCCGCCGACGAACACCAGGATGCGCGGCCGCACAAGAGCGATGGCCCGCTCCACGAACGGCGCGCAGGTCATTTGCTCTTCGACTGTCGGCGTCCGATTGCCGGGCGGCCGCCAGAAGACAGTGTTGGTGATGAAGGCCTGGTCCTTCAGCCCGATCGAATCGAGCATGCGGTCCAGCAACTGGCCGGCCTTCCCAACGAAGGGCTCGCCACGCTGGTCTTCGTCGGCGCCGGGCCCTTCGCCGATCAGCATGACTTCGGCGTCGGGCTTGCCCTGCGAGAAGACGGACTGTCTGGCGCCCATGCGGCGCAGGCCACAGCCCTGGAACGACGCGATGGCGGCGGCGAGGGCGTCGAGCGTTTCGGCTTCTGCGGCCAGGGCGCGGGCCTCGGCGACGGCTGCGCCGACATCCTCGGGCGGAGCGGCGATCCCGGCCGGGCTCGCGACGCCGACGACGGCTGCGGGCGCGCGACGGACGGGCTGAGGCTGGTGAACCCGGTCGACCGGGCCGTCTTCGACGAGCACGTCCAGCCCGGCATCCCGCCAGAAGGCGAGGGTGCTCTCGAGCTCACGATCGGTCTGGTCGGCAAGGCCCTGGGTCATCCGCGCACAGGGATAGTCCTTGACCGCCCCGGCGTCACCTTCCGATAACCGCCCCCAACAAGACCACACGCGTGACGAGGATTCTCAGGGCATGGCTGAACAGGTTCGCGAAGGCGGGGCGAAGAACGCCTGGCAGGAAGCCGTCATCGACAAGCTGCCGGCGGCCGAGGCGCTTCAGGGCGTCGAGCGCGAGGTCATGGAGTATGACGTGGTCATCGTCGGCGGCGGACCGGCGGGCCTGTCGGCCGCCATCCGGCTGAAGCAGAAGGCCGAGGCTGACGGCAAGGAGATAAACGTCGCGGTGCTGGAAAAGTCGGCAGAGATCGGCGGGCATATCCTGTCGGGCGCGGTCATTGACCCCAAGGCCCTGACCGAACTGTTTCCGGACTGGAAGGACCGCGGCGCGCCACTGGAGACGCCGGTCACCGAGGACCGGTTCATGCTTTTGGGACCCGCGGGACAACTGGCCCTCCCGATGGCCGCGCTTCCCCCCTTGATGCACAACGACGGCTGCTACATTGCCTCGCTTGGAAACCTGACCCGGTGGCTCGGCGAGCAGGCCGAGGCGATGGGCGTGGAGGTCTATCCGGGCATGGCCGCCAGCCATGTGGTCTGGGAAGACGGCACGGGACGGGTCAAGGGCGTGGTCGCCGGCGTGTTCGGCATCGACCGCGAGGGCAAGCCGACCGGCGAGTTCCAGCCGGGCATCGAGCTGCACGGCAAGTACGTCT
>CAMLNT010000160.1 GCA_946481425.1 uncultured Brevundimonas sp. | reverse complement strand
GCCAACCCCTAGGCTCGAAGCCGGTCTTTCCCATCGTCCAGCTCCCGACCGCGTGTCACCTGTCACCCCACTGACAGCGTCAGCGCGCGCAACCCTCTGTTTTGGCTCGATCGGGTTGTCACCCTGTCAGTCTTGTCAGTGTTCGATCGACCGACAGGCTCCGACACGCCGTGAGGCTCCTGATGCTTCTGATGCTGCGCTTTCGAGCATCACGAGCGTCAGTCAGGCCCGCCCCTCCAGCGGCCAGGCGTGGTTCAGCGGCCCGTGGCCCTTGCCATAGCCCGGCGCCCGCCGGATCGCCTCAGCCACATAGGCCCAGGCCCGCGCCACGGCCTGTTCCAGCGGCATTCCCTGCGCGATCCCCACAGCACACGCGCTGGCCAGGGTGCAGCCGGTTCCATGCGTCGAGGTCGTGTCGATCCGCGGCCCCTGCAAAAGGGTCTCGCCCTCCGGCGTCAGCAGCACATCGGTCAGGGTCTCGCCCTCGACATGGCCGCCCTTCACCAGCGCCGCCTTCGCGCCCATCTCCAGCAGGGCCTCGGCCGCCCGGCGTTGTCCGGCCAGGTCCACGACGGTGATGCCGGTCAGGGCCTCGGCCTCCGGGGCATTCGGGGTGATCAGGGCCGCGCGCGGGATCATCAGGGTCTTCACCGCGTCCACCGCCTTGCGCGGCAAAAGAGAATGACCGCCCTTGGCCACCATCACCGGATCGACCACCGCCGGCGCCTTCGCCTCGTCCAGCAACCCGGCCACGGCCTCGACCACCGAGACCGTCCCCAGCATCCCCGTCTTGACCGCGTCGCAGCCCAGATCGTCCAGCACGGCCCGCACCTGCGCCTGGATGATGTCGATCGGCGCCGCATGCACCCCGGTCACACCCAGCGTGTTCTGCACCGTCAGGGCCGTGATCGCCGTCATCGCGAACCCGTCCAGCGCCGTCACCGCCTTGATGTCGGCCTGGATCCCGGCGCCGCCGCCCGAGTCCGACCCCGCGATGATCAGGACGCGGCCCTTCATGCCGGCGCCCTCAGGAACAGCACTCGCGCCGCGCCCCAGGTCCGGTCGTCCAGCCGCTCATAACCCGGCGTCTCGATATCCGGCTCGTCGGACCCGCGTTCGAACACGATCAGGGCTCCCGGCGCCAGCCAGGCTCCCTCGATCAGCCTCTGCAGCGTCTGCTCGCCCAGCCCCTTCGCATAGGGCGGGTCCAGGAAGGCGATATCGAAGGCCTCGCCCGCCGACCCCGGCCGCACGCCCAGATCGGTCGCGCTCCTGCGGTGAACCCGCGTGCGCCCGAACAGGCCCAGCGCCTCGGCGTTCTCGCGGATCGCGCCGCGGGCTCCGTCATCGGTCTCCACGAACAGGCAGAAGCTCCCGCCCCGACTGATCGCCTCGAAGCCCAGCGCCCCCGATCCCGCGAACAGGTCGATCACACGCGCCCCGTCCAGCTCCGGCGCCCAGGACGCATGGGACAGGATGTTGAACAGCGCCTCGCGCGCCCGGTCCGACGTCGGGCGCGTGCCCATGCCCTCCGGCGCGACCAGCGCCCGTCCGCGATACTGTCCGCCCACGATCCTCATGGCCGATGTCTCTGGACCGGAACCCGACCGGGATGCAACGGTCCGCGCCATGTTGTCCCTGTTCTCGCCCGCCCACTGGTCCCAGGCCGCCCGCGAAGCCCGCGCCGGGCCCTACGTCGAGGGCGCGCGCACACCCCGTCCCTGGCTCGGCCTCGCGGTCTTCCTCGCCGCCGGCGCGGTCCTGATCTTCGCCGCCATCGTGGCCCTGGGCGCCATCGTCGCCGCCGCGGCCTCCGCCGGCCTGCTCGACCTCGAAATGATCTCGCTGGAGGGGACGGCCGATACGCTTGCCGAGGAGACCAGCTTCATCGTCTTCCTGGGAGGGAGCCTCTTCACCCTCGCCCTCGCCATCCTCGCTGCCGCCATGATCGCCTACCGGCGCGGCCCCGGCGCTTTCCTCTGGCCACGCCCACAAGGCGGCGTCGGCCTGTTCCTGGTCGGCTTCGCGGTCATGTTCGCGGTCTCCCTGGCCCTCTTTCCGGTCATCCAGGCGATGGAGCCCGGCGGCGTCAGCCCCATCCTCGATCCCTCCGAGACCGTGAATACCCGCCTGACCTATGCCGCGGTCGCGGCAGTTGGTCTCCTCACCGCGGCCGCCGCCGAGGAGATCGCGTTCCGCGGTGTGCTGGTCAGGATCACCTCAGGTTTCACGCAGCGGATCTGGCTGATCCTGCTCCTGAACGGGGTGCTCTTCTCGGCCTTCCATCTCGACCCGGACCCCGTCGCCTTCGTGGCGCGGGCCGCATCAGGCATCGTCTGGTGCTGGGCAGCGCTCCGCCTCGGCAACTTGGCCTTCGCCATCGGCGCCCACCTGGCCAACAACCTCTTCATCGCCCTGCTGCTGGCCCCGATCTCCGAGGCCGCCCTGCCCGGTCAAGGCATTCCGGTCGAAGTGCTGGGGCTCGAGGCCATCAGCCTGCTGGCCGTCCTGATCGCAGTCGAGCTCCTGGCCCGAAGCCGAAGGGCCTAGCCCCTCGGCTTCCTCGGCCCGCCCGGCTTGCCGCCACCGGGCCGACCACCGCCCGGCCGCGGACCCGAGCGCGGACCGCCTGGGCCACGCGGCTTGAAATCGCCTCTTGGCCGGTCCCCGCCCTCGCGCGGCTTGAAGTCGCGCTTGGGCCGATCACCACCCTCGCCGTCACGTGGCTTGTAGGTCTGCTTCGGACGATCGCCGCCGCCCTCGCCACGCGGTTTGAAATCGCGCTTGGGCCGGTCTCCGCCCTCGCCGTCGCGCGGACGGAAGCTGCGCTGCGGCCGATCGCCCCCGCCTTCGTCGCGCGGCTTGAAATCGCGCTTCGGACGATCCCCGCCCTCCCCGTCTCTCGGCTTGAAGCTGCGGCGCGGGCGATCGCCGCCTTCGCCATCGCGGGGTTTGAAATCACGGCGCGGTCGGTCACCGTCGCGCGACTTGAAGTCCCGGCGGGGCCGATCGCCTTCCTCGCGTCGTCGCTCTCGGCGTTCGGAGCTCTCTGCGTAACCGGCGGCCAGGGCTTCCTGCTTGGCCTGATGCGCCCGCACCTTGGACGGCTTCTTGGACGGATCGGCCATCGGCGACGTCTTGCGCTTGGCCGAGGCGGAGGGAAGCGCCTCTACATCGTCGCCGAGGGGAAGGCTCTCCGGGTGAATCATGCTCGCCAGCTGTTCGCGGATCACGCGCGGCCCGACCTCGGCCACCTCGCCCTCGGCCAACGTGCCCAGCTGGAACGGTCCGTACGACAGGCGGATCAGCCGGTTTACCGTCACGCCCAGATGCTCCAACACCTTTCGGACCTCGCGGTTCTTGCCTTCCGTCAGGGCGACCGTGATCCAAAGGTTCGCCGGGGCCTTGCCGTCCGCTGACTTCTCCTTGGCCTTGTCCAGCGTCGCCTCGATCGGCCCGTAGCGGACCCCCTCGATGGTGATGCCGTTCTTCAGCGTATCCAGCTTTTCCTGGGTGACCTTGCCGCGCGCCCGGGCGCGATAGCGTCGCACCCAGCCTGTCGCCGGCAGCTCCAGCGCCCGCGCCAGCTCCCCATCATTGGTCAGCAGCAGCAGACCTTCGGAGTTGATGTCCAGACGTCCGATCTTGACCACGCGAGGCATACCCTCCGGCAGGGCGTCGAAGACGGTCGGGCGACCCGCCGGGTCCTTGGCCGCCGTGATCAGGCCTACCGTCTTGTGGAAGCGCCAAACCCGCGTCGCCTCTGGGCGCTCCACCGGGCGGCCATCCAGGGTCACGACATCCTGCGCGCTGACCAGGACGGCGGGCGTATCCAGCACCCGTCCGTTCACGGCGATCTTGCCTAGTCCGATCAGCCGCTCGACCTCGCGGCGCGAGGCGACACCGGCCCTCGCCAGACGCTTGGCGATGCGTTCCTTGCGGACGGGGGCGGCGGGCTCGGTCTTGGGCTTGTTCGGCTTGCCCTGGCCGAAGGTCTTGGAGGGCGGCTTGCTCATGGCGCGCGGCTTACACGAGCGGCGGGCCCGCGCGAAGGGGCAAGGCGCTGGCCTTCTGGGCGAAACCCGCACAATAGGAGGCCATGGACGCCGCAGCCGACCTCCAACACATGCGCCGGGCCCTCGCCCTGGCCGCCCGCGCCGCCGAGGCCGGCGAGGTGCCGGTGGGGGCCGTCATCGTCGATCCGGCGACCGGCGCGGTGGTGGCCGAAGGCGCCAACGGCCCGGTCGGCGCGCATGATCCGACCGCGCATGCCGAGATCGTCGCCATGCGCGCGGCGGCCTCAAGGCTCGGCAACTACCGCCTCACGGACCTCACCCTCTACGTCACGTTGGAGCCTTGCGCGATGTGCGCCGGGGCAATCAGTCATGCCCGCATCGGCCGGGTCGTCTGGGGCGCGGACGATCCGAAGGGTGGCGGGGTGATCCACGGCGCCCGGGTCTTCGATCAGCCGACCTGCCATTGGCGGCCGTCTGCGCAAGGCAACGTGCTGGCCGACGAGGCCGCTGACCTCCTGCGAGGCTTCTTCCGCGCCCGGCGCGCCAAGGGAACGGCAACCGAACCGGGACGTTGAGCGGCCATGAGAACCGCCACGCTTCTGATTGCGGCCCTGATGGCCCTTCCCCTCGTCGCCTGCGGTCGCGACGAGCCGGACACCACCGAAACAGGGGCGGAGGCGCGCCAACGCCTGGTCGACGCCCGCGTGGTCCGTCAGCGGACCGGCGCCGAGATCCAGGATCGTATCACCAACCGGATCGTGCGCGCCGAGTACGCGTGCCTTAATGGCGAGCGCCTTTCGGTGGTCTTCGACAATCCGAGAGAACTGGCGACCATCCGCATGCTTGACGGCACCGCCGTCGACCTGCGTCAGGAGCGGTCCGCAGACGGATTCTGGTACCGCTCCGATCAACATGAGCTGCGAGGCGTTGGCCGCGACGCGACCTGGCGCGCGCCCCAGCGTGACGAAACGGCCTGCCAGGCGCTCAGCTAGATTTACCCAGCGCCGACAAGCGTGCGTCCAGCCCATCTCGTACGCGCGGCCAGTCCTCGTCTGTGATCGAGAACATCACCGTGTCGCGCACCCGGCCGGT
The DNA here is from genome assembly GCA_946481425.1 of uncultured Brevundimonas sp. The sequence goes on along the minus strand of CAMLNT010000160.1, from coordinate 449 downwards.
CCAGGTGATCTTGTGCCGTCTGAGCGTCGCCTCGCGAACAGCACCCAGTTTGGCGATCGCAGCCTGGCTGCGGGCGTTTACCCCGTCGGTGATGATCTCGACCCGGATGACGCCGCTGTCGAAAGCGTGCTGGAGCAGCAGCCGCTTGGACGCCGGATTGGCCACGCCGCCGCGCGCGTCCGGATGGAACACGGTCGACCCCAGCTCGACCCGCCTGTGCTCCGGCACGAGATCGTGCAGACTCGAGGTCCCGACGATCCTGCCATGCGTCAAATCCCGCACTGCATAGGCCGGACCCCCGCCGCCAGCCATGTGAGCCACGCGGCTGTCGAACCAGCCATCGAAGGCGGGGCCATAGGCGTTGGAGACCATGATCGACCAGGCAGCCTCGTCCACGCTGATCGCCGCGCGCACTTCCTCGCGGATGGTGTCAGACAGCGGCTCGAGCC